>SLOS01000091.1 GCA_007132365.1 Bacteroidales bacterium
CTGTTGCTTCCCCTGGTAAGCTGAAAAGCATTATCCCTGTAGGATACCAGTTTCTGCCTGCCGGGTGAAATCTCCCACAACTCTCCTTTTATTCCGTTCCAGGTCAGATCCGTCCTTGCAGGCAACCTTTCAAGCCTGGCCCCGGGAATGCCATACCACTGTAACTTATCATAAATGTATGCTGCCTCGTAATAAATGTTCCGGTACTCTTCGGGCCTCCTGTTTTTCGTGTAGCCGCCTGTTTCCATTATTGTCTTAAAGGCTGTTTCACCCGAAGCCTCCCCGATTATTTCATCCATATATTCAGACGGCAGCAGGGTCCAGTAGTACCATGGTGTATACTGACTCCAGGTAACAGATGACAAGGCGCAAAACAGAGAAATAAATAGCAGTTGAACCAGGAATTTTAATTTAGTCATGAAGATCTGATTTGATTGTAACCCTAATAAAAATAATGAAAATTTATAATATTGTGTATTTTTAAAAAACAACTTTGAAAAACTATTGGTTCAAGTTTTCCGCCATAAATATCATTTATTTTTTTAATAACTATACTTAATATGGGTGAAACACCCCTTTTAAATCTTACAAATATGAGCATAAAAGTCACATCTGCTGAATATTATATATTTAAACACGAGCCAAAATAATAAAATGGAAAAACATTGTAAAAGCGGAGGGAAACTCATTATTCTTTTAATTGCTGCCAGTCAGCTACTTAACACCTTTTGCTCCAGGCATATTTTTCCTGAACCATCTTTCCATAACATCGAAAGCGGGTCTGAAGAAAGAAAGTTAAAAGATTTTCTGGATGCAGGGACCGGTAAAAGTTTAAATCTGAACAATACCAGTGCCACTGAAATCATCAGGACTGCGCAACTGTACCTCGGCGTTCCTCATTGCATGGGTGGTAAAACCTTGAAATGTATGGATTGCTCAGGATTACTGGTGACGGTTTTTGAACAGCACGGCATTCATCTTCCCCATAACTCGGAAGAACAGGCAAGGTATGGGAAAATCCTTGCCGGAATGGATGAACTTATAGAGGGCGACCTGGTGTTCTTTATCAGATCATACAGAACACATCGCCTGATAACCCATTCAGGCATTTACATCGGGGATAATAAATTTATCCACGCCTCTTCCCGGCAGGGTGTAACAATCACCTCATTAAACGATCCCTGGTGGAATGAGAAGTATATTTTCGGCACCAGGATATTTGAATAATTCCATTTATAAAAAGTGTATCTACTGGATTTTAATTGTGCAAACAAGTCTTATTATGTAAATAATGACCTGAATTTCTTGGTTAATAAAAGGTCGATTGACCATCTACCACCTCCCCTGATCAGGAGGAAGAGGCTTCCAAGCCACATGGCAAAGTCGGTACGCATCTCATGGGTCATACTCCAAAACCCGTAAGTCCGCAGTTCCCTCAGCACAAAGGGTCCGAAGCTTTCCGCGAAAGCGATCGGAATCTTTGTAACAACAATCGCTACAGTCATATTTATCAGCATGGCAATGGCTGCCGGCCTGGTAAGAAGTCCGGTCAGCAGTGAAATACCACAAAGGATCTCAAAAATACCCACAAAAGGTCCGATAAATTCGGGATTGGGAAATCCCATGCCCTCAAAACGGCCAGCTCCTCTCATAGCAGGATAAAGGAATTTCTGGATTCCCTCTGAAAGGAACACCGCTCCCACCATTATCCGGATTATAATCGTAGTCCTTTCGTTTCTGGTCGAAAAGATTTTATACATTTGGAATCGATGTTATTAGTATTATTATTAAACAATTATTGCTCAATTTAGTTTATTTTTTGCCGGAACAGTACCGGTCAATTTATCTGTACTTAATCATGATCAGTTGAATGATAGTATATGAAATATAATTTCATTATTTAGAAAATATTATATCGCTCTCAACATACGATAACAATGATCAATAAAGAATACCGGGCCCTGAGGGTTTATGAAAATGCTGATGGGGATTTTGAAAGAAGGATAGAGACCCTGAATACCCTTGACCTGCCCCCTGATGAAGTGCTTGTCAGAGTAAAATATTCGGGTATAAATTATAAGGACGCCCTCTCTGCTTACGGTAATAAAGGGGTTACCAGGCAATATCCGTTTACACCGGGCATTGATGCGGCCGGGGTTGTGGAAGAGAGCAGCTCGCCATTATTTAACCCGGGTGATAAGGTAATTACAGGTGGATATGATCTTGGTATGAATACCCCGGGAGGATTCGGTGAGTATATAAGAGTTCCTGCATCATGGATCGTGCCCCTGCCGGACTGGATGACACTCAGGGAAAGTATGATTATTGGCGGCAGGGGATTTACGGCAGCCATGTCGGTGATGAACCTTGTCAGGCAGGGTGTGAAACCGGGGGACGGGCCGGTTCTGGTAACAGGAGCCGCAGGGGGAGTTGGAAGCTGGGCTGTCCTTATACTGAAAAAGCTTGGGTATACTGTTATTGCGGGTACTTCCAGCATTGATGATTCTGCTGAGTTCATTAAAAAACTAGGAGCGGACAGCCATGTGGACAGGTCCGTAATTGATGACAGGTCCGCCAAAGCCATAATGAAATGGAAATGGGCAGGAGCAATTGAAAATGTGGGTGGCAATGTTTTATCCACTGCGTTGAGGGCCTGCAAGCCGGGGGGTACTGTCACCTGTTGCGGGAATATCTTCTCTCCGGAGCTTAAGATGACAGTTTATCCGTTTATCCTTAACGGTGTCAGGCTTATAGGAATTTCAGCCCAGAACACTCCGCTGGACATAAGGAAAGAAGTATGGAACAAATTTAAGGAGGAGTACAGGGTTGAATTGCCCGGAATAGTCAGGGAGATCTCTCTTGATGAACTGCCAGGTGCCCTTGAGGTGGTAATAAACAAAAAAAACAGGGGTCAGGTACTCTTAAAACATGATTGAGAAACCAGCCCTTAAAATTCATTGGTCTTCATTTTAATCTTTCAGCGCCTCGTGCAACCGGGAACAAACAGACAATAATAATCCCGCGTCCTTATCCCCTACCGCCTCAAGCCTCTCCAGGATACGGCAGTAAACGGCACTCTCATTATCATAACCGATAACCCGTAAAAGTTCTCCGGCCGATTTGCGAAGGTGCCGGAATTTGGCTCTGGCAGGCATTTTCGTATCCCATCCCGCTTTCGCGGAAAGGTTCGCAGAACTATTTGCAATCGTTTTAAAATCAAAATTTTTAATCTCTGACAATTCCCAGGCATAAACCATGACTGCCTGGGCAAGATTAAGGGAAGGATATCTCCCATACATGGGGATACCGGAAAAAACATTGCACAGCTTAAGCTCCCGGTTGGTGAGGCCCGATTCCTCGCGCCCGAAAACCAGGGCCACATTTTCTATCATTTCAGATTTGCTGTTAACAAGTCCTGCAATTTCATTGCATAAATAGTAATCAGCATGCACCCTGCGCTTCTTTGCAGTTGTACCTATTACCAGGTCCATTCCTGTAACGGCTTCCTGGAGGGTATCAAATACCCTGATCCCATCAAGCACATCAGATGAACCATGAGCCAGCCATCTGGCTTCGTTCCGGAGATGGGCCTTCGAGTTAACCAATACAAGACTGTCAAAACCCATAGTCTTCAGGGCGCGGGCACTCGATCCGACATTTTCAGCTACAGCTGGCTCAACTAATATGAACGTGTACCTCATTTTTCATAACTTCTGAAATTCAAAATTCAACTTCCGCCCTGAATGCTGTATTGCCTGTACCAAGGTTCAGCCCTTCAAAAAGATAAACTGAGCCTCCGTCATGACTCCTGGTAAGCCTTATTTTTTCACCCGGCATTATCTCTTTCATCATATTAAGTGAAAGCTTTGAAAGGTAATTATTCCTGTGAAATTCAACCGGGAAGGTATCCATCATCCAGTCCACATATCTTGTGGTGTTAACATGGCCATTCAGATCTATATCATAATAGCCGGATATAACATCAAAGCTATCTCCTTCACTGACAGGAAATAACTTTTTAGGAGGTTCAGCTATACCATGTTTATCTTTCAGGTGAACGAAATACTCTGCATGGATCCCATCTATTTTGTTAAGCTTCTTCGTTTCCAGATCGACAGCAAGCCATCCTGATGTGGCCCTTCCTGCAATATTCCGTTCTGCATCCCTGATCAGGTAGTCCCTCAGATACAGAATCCGTTCGACATTCTTGGGCCATGTTTCAACCTCTGCCATTTCATGCCATTTAAATGGCCTGTATAATTCAAATGTCAACCTGCTCAAAACCCAGTAAAGATTCTGCTGCCGTATTCCGCCATAGCCGAAACCAAGGCTGTCAGCAGAATTGATCGCGGACTGGATAAGGAAGTTAACTGCAGCACCCGGGCGCAGTCGTGCAAACATATCCGTATCAGCAGAGGTTACTTTGAACTTCCAGGCTGAAGTCAGATTATTTTCGGTTAATTCACTCATTATAATGGTTCTTTTTACGACTTATTTTTATAGGCTAAATTGTTAAAAATCCCCGACCTTGTATATTGTTATGATTATCAAATGTTACCGGATCTGTTATCTCCTTAGCCTGACTGATCTGCCCGTGCGTATAGATTCATAAACAGCATCAACAACGATCATGTCCCTCAGCCCCTCCTCACCGGGAACCCGCACCGGCAGACCGGCCATAAAGTTTTCGGCATCCTCATCCATCTGTACAGCCTGCTGGTTGATCTGCGGGAAATTCAGTTCTTCCCTGCTGGTCCGTCCCGATATACTGCGGTAAGATGAAAAAGGGCGAAGCTCAAACCATCCCTTTTCCGCGAAAGCGTAAAGATGGTCGAAACTGGCGTGGAAACCAGTATCGAGGCTGGCCACAGTGCCTCCTGGAAATTCCAGCTGAAATGTTGTGGCCTCATCCACACCCTCATAACGACCGGGACGGGTAATAAATGTCTGCGCTGTTACCGAAACCGGCTCCTCACCTGTCACATACCTGGCAGCCTGAAGGGGGTATACACCCATATCCATCATTGCTCCGCCCCCCATTTCCCTGTCCCACCGCCAGCCCTCAAAAGTGGTGGCCCTCCAGGCAGCCCCGCAGCTTATGTGTAAAACATTACCAAAAACCTTCTCCTGCCCCAGGCGCATTACCTCCTGTGTGTGAGGCTCATAATGCAAACGATAACCAATTGACAGTCCTACACCATTCTCCCTGCAGGCTGCTATCATCTCTACACACTCCTGGGCATTAAGTGCCATGGGCTTTTCGCAGATGACATGCTTGCCCGCATTTGCCGCCCGTATTGTAAATTCCTTGTGCATGGAATTGGGCAATACCACATACACGATGTCAATATCGCGGTTTGTGGCTATCTCATCAAAATTGTCATAGTTGTAGATATTCTTTTTCGGAATATTGTACTTCTCTGCCCAGAGCTTTTCATTATCCATCGTACCGGTAACCATACCGGCCAGGTAAGCGATTTTGGTCTCCTGAAGCGCAGGCGCCAGCTGGTTGGCACTGTAATTCCCCAGTCCGATCAGTGCAATTCCGGCTCTCTTATGTTTTCCGGTCAGTATACCTGGAATGGAATATTCAGCAGATGCCGGATGAGCACCCCTGAAAGCCGAAAGTCCCTGAGCAGCAAGTGAACCGGCAACTCCCAGGGCAGAAACCCTGAGAAACTCCCTTCTACTGCCTTTTATGTTTTTCCTGTTTTCCATATCCTGAAGTTTTGATTATTGAGAACAATAATACAGATACTTCCTAAACCTGAACAAGTTACCAATATCTGAAATAAAATGCAAGCAGCCGTGAAGGCATCCCGGCAGGTAAAGCTTTCTATTACAGCGATATTAAAGTAATCAGGCTAAATGAGGCTTTACTTTACATGCAACAGCCGTCTGCCTTCATATTCCCACCAGTCGTCTGCAGCCCTGACCTGGATTGGATAGACACCCGGATCCAGCAGTACTTCTGTTTCAGCAACCCATATATGCTCGGAAACCCTTATTCCTCCAAGGTTTCTCCAGGGAACATCACCAAGCTCTTTTTCCCTTTCTGCAACAGCCAGCCTTACAGGGTCGTGCTCCGGGGTTCTTACCATACTCAACCATTCCCCTTCGCCAATACGCACTTTTACCTCTGCCGACGGTAAAGCATTGAAAATATTGGCTCTGACAATAACGGAAGTTGGCTCTTGTGATTCAACCACATCGGGTGCAACAATATGCATCTGAAAACCGGCCGGCCTCCGTGATGCGCGCCAGCTCATTTTCCAGTCATTGCCGTCAACATGAAGAAAAGTATAAGAGGTGGGAGTGCCGTCTGACATCATGGAATGGGGGATCCCGTATTCATCCGGTGCGCCGGTCCACCATGCCCCGCATACTGTCCCGACGCTAACCATATGATGTGGTGCATCACCCGGGAAACCCTCATCACTACCGATTAAATGATGGTAATGCCTGTGCGTGTGGGCAACAAGAGAAACACTGTTGGGATGCCGGGCAAGAAGCTCATAAAACTCCTGCTGCTCATTTTCGCACTGCCATTCAGTTGAACCTGCCCATGGAATATGCACCAGAAGCACAACCAGCTGATCCCGGTCCATGCGGCCAAGCTCATTTCTCAGAAACTCCATCTGGTACTCTCCAAGACCGGTCCTGTAATACCTGCGGTCTGGCTCAACTATCCACCTGATGTTGTCAAGAACAATAAAATGGGCAGGACCGTAACTGAATGAGTAATATGAAGGTCCGAAGGTCCGGTACCAGGCTCCGCGGGCATCATGGTCGGTTTTTCCGGAAAAGTCTATATCATGGTTTCCCAGAACGTATCGCCACGGTATACCTACTGTTGCTATACTTTCTGTCAAATGATCAAACAGGTCGAGATTGTCAAAAACCACATCTCCGAGTGTTACACCAAAGGCTGCATCAACTCCCCAAAGCTCCGAAAGGGCGTCATGAGACAGGTAATAGATTTCCTGTTCATTTCTTGGCTGGGTATCACCGAAAACCAGTACATCAAAACTGTCAGGCTCATCAGACGGGTAAAGTGGAAAATTGACAGGGGATGTCAGTGATCCGGTGGGTGGCAGTCCCCTGTAAACATTTCCTGATGCCCC
>SLOS01000022.1 GCA_007132365.1 Bacteroidales bacterium
CCTCCAACATCAGTGGCCACAACCGACAGTCCGACATGCACACTTCCCATCTTTCTGCTTCCCACATAATAATCGTCAGCATCACGGTTTTTCCGCAGAAACCAGAACCCGATACCCAGAACAAGGAACATATAAAGAACGAAAACCAGCAGGTCAATCCAATGCATAATCAAAACAGGAATTTCATGATACAGATAATGATCTATCATGCATCACGGAGCCCCAAAGGTTAAAAAATGAATTGCAGCTCTTTTACAAAAGCGGGGCTCTGAGCCGGTAAATTTATAAAAACAGAATTGATATACAAAGGATCAACTTTGCACAGTAGTGCCATGTCAGAGATTGCGCCTTTTAAGAACATAGGTTACCAGGCCCAGAAACAGGGTGGTATAGGCAACAACCAGAATGATCTGAAGGTAGAGGGGCAATCCTTCCGCAACAATTCCCATTTCGGAAAGTGACAATGCATTGCCGCCGTCGACAGTTTCAAAAGTGCTTTCAGAAGAGATGCTCAAAAACTCCGGCGTCGGTGTCAGTCCGCTGACACTCTTCATGGGGAAAAAGGGCCTGGCCGCCCGGTTAAAAAAGCTTCTTATAATCGGTTCAACCGGAAACCGCAGAAGGATAAACATAATAATTGACAGCGCAGTACTGCGAAGCAGTACTACAAGAAGCAGTCCGATAACCATATAGGCAACAGTCTGCAGAAAATAGACAAAAAGCCTGTCAATACCGTTAAATATCAATGCCGTTCCGGGAGTGTGGATAAGCCCGTAAATAATGCCGGTGACAAGAACCAAAAGGAAACTGTATAAGGCTATCAGGAAAATGACCAGCATCTTCCCCTTAAGCAGGTCCGGCCTTGAGAGGCCGTCAATGACATGCTGCCTGAAAGTACGGTATGAGAACTCGTTGCCGGTTACCATTATTATCAGGATGGCGAGAAGCAGGTTGAACCAGCTTGCAATCCATGGGAAATATTCCCATAAATGAGGAAACCTGAAAAAGTTTTTTGTATCGAACCCGGGTACCGATATGTCAATCTGTGATGAAACAAAAATTACAAGCGAAAACAGGGCAAGATGAAGGCCCAGTATCACCTTGAAAGAGGTGTAGTTAAGCAGCTTGACAAGCTCAATATTAAGTAGTTTGCGCATTGTTCATAAGTAAATATTTAAACTATGTCATTATTTAACAAGTTCCAGGAACTGGGATTCCAGGCTTTTTTTCACGGGGAGCAGTTTTGAAAGGACCATATCATGTTCAAAAGCAAATTTATTCAGGTCTGAAGCTGATATTGATCCCTCGCAGGTGATAACAAGGTCATCTCCTTTTTTATCGGTGGTTTTTGCTATGCCGGCTCTTACCAGAAGTTCTTCAAGCCTGCCTGCATCAGGTGCAGAGATCATGAAAGCCTGATCCCCTCCCAGGAGTGCATCCACACGCCCTGTAGCCAGAAGTTCACCCTCCTTAAGCACTGCAACATGGGTACAAACCTTTTCTACCTCGGCAAGTATATGGCTGGCAAGTATAACGGTCTTGCCCTTTTCGGCCTCTCCCCGGATGATAGTCCTCACCTCGGCTATGCCTTCAGGGTCAAGCCCGTTGGTTGGTTCATCCAGCACCATCACCTCCGGGTCTCCCAGCAATACCGAAGCCATGGCCAGGCGCTGTTTCATGCCGAGCGACAATGTGCTGTAGGAATAATTTCTTCTCTGGTGAAGGTTGGTGATTTTAAGGACCCTCTCAATGTCATTCTCAGGAACTTCTTTAATCTGTGCAATTATTTTCAGGTTATTGACGAGGCTCAGGTAAGGATAGAAATTTGGCACTTCAATCAGGCTCCCGACACTTTTTTTCCATCCCGGACCGCCTGATGAGTTCCCGAACCAGGAAAAAGTGCCCGACTGCTGATGGATAACACCCATTATAATGGACAGGGTGGTGGTCTTTCCGCTCCCGTTCGGACCAAGGATACCGAACACCTCCCCTTTCTCCACATCCATATTGAGGTTATGTACAGCTTTTATCCTGCCATAGTGTTTTGTGAGCTGACGAATTTCAAGGATCTTTTGCATAAGGACGGACCAATATTAATATCATGCTGCAACTGCTATTCCGCACAGCTGCTTTTATCATAAAAGGCAATATACATCAAAAGACGATCAAAACACAAAAATATTACAAAACGATGCCCGGCATTTGGGAGCCGGTGAGTTTCGGAGTTTTGATATAAACCCCGCATTTGCGGAAACCGGCTTGAGAGCGTCAGTTACCGGGTAAAGAGATAAGCCTGCAGATCCGGAAACCGGGTTGAAAGTGTCAGTTCCCCGGGTAAATTTTGTCAGTTCCCGAGTTCTGAAATAAACTTAATCCTCATAAGGCGGATATCCTCTTCTGAAAAATCCTCTTCACCAAGTTCGGCAAGCGCCTCCTCTACCGATTCGGTCTCAGCCTCCTCCCGGAAATATTCGTATACTTCTGCCTGCCTCTCCTCATCAATCAGTCCGTCGATATAATAGTCTATATTGAGTTTCGTGCCGGAGTTGACAATTGCTTCAATTTCCAGAAGCAACTCATTCATATCCATATTTTTTGAGGAAGCAATATCTTCAAAGCTCATTTTCCTGTCTATGGCCTGAATTATCGAAACCTTTATACCGGATTTGTTGACAACTGATTTAACGACCATATCCTGCGGACGGATAATCTCTTTCTCATCCACATATTTTTTAATCAGATCAACGAATTCCTGGCCATACCGTTTAGCCTTCCCTGCACCGACACCGGCAATATTCTGCATCTCATCAATGGTGACGGGATACTGCAGGGCCATGTCTTCAAGAGAAGGGTCCTGGAAGATCACAAACGGCGGGAGATTGTGCTTTTTGGATACTTTCCTTCGCTGATCCTTGAGAATACTGAGCAACTCCAGGTCAACCGTACTGGTCTTGCCTGTGGAACCGTTTGAGTCGGCCGGGTCATCATGATCATAATCCTGCTCCTCAATAAGCATAAATGAGCGCGGGTTCTTAAGGAAATCACGGCCTTCGGGGCTGAGCCTGAGCAGTCCGTAATTCTCGATTTCCTTGATCACCAGTTTGGCGATCATAGCCTGACGTATTACCGCAAGCCAGTATTTTACGCTTTTATCGCTGCCTTCCCCGAACAGCGGCAGTTCATTATGCTTGTAGGTCTGAACTGACTGGGTAGCCTTCCCGTTGATTATATCGGCTATATGCTCAGCCTTGAATTTTTCCTTAACTGCCTCAATTGTTTTAAGGACAAGGGATATATGATCCCTGCCTTCAAACCTTGTTTTCGGGTGCAGGCAGTTGTCGCAGGTTTCACAGTTTTCCTCAAGGTACTCCTCACCAAAATAATGGAGGAGGTGCTTTCTGCGGCACACAGATGATTCAGCATAGGAGACGGTTTCCAGCAACAGCTGTTTCCCTATTTCCTGTTCTGCAATATGCTTGTTCTGCATGAACTTCTCAAGCTTCTGAATATCCTTGTAGCGGTAAAAAGTTATGCATTTGCCTTCTCCACCATCCCTTCCGGCCCTGCCGGTTTCCTGGTAATATCCTTCGAGGCTCTTGGGTATATCGTAATGTATCACATACCTTACGTCAGGTTTGTCAATACCCATGCCGAAAGCTATGGTTGCTACAATTACGTCGGCATCCTCCATAAGGAAACTGTCCTGGTTGGCGGACCTGTTGGCAGAATCCATGCCGGCATGGTATGGAAGGGCCCTGATTCCGTTTATCATGAGTGTCTCGGCAAGCTCTTCAACCTTTTTGCGGCTGAGGCAGTAAATGATACCGGATTTCCCGTGGTTATTCTTTATGAATTTAATTATCTCCTTTGTGGCATGCACCTTCGGCCTTATCTCATAATAGAGGTTGGGCCTGTTGAAAGAGGACTTGAACACTTTTGCATCAAGCATACCAAGGTTCTTCTGGATATCATGCTGCACCTTTGGAGTGGCAGTTGCCGTGAGAGCAATTATCGGAGCCACGCCAACCTCATTGATTATGTCTCTTATGCGCCTGTATTCAGGGCGGAAATCATGACCCCACTCAGATATACAATGCGCTTCATCTATGGCATAGAATGATACCTTTACCTGCCTGAGGAATGTTACATTTTCAGCTTTTGTAAGTGATTCAGGTGCGACATACAGCATCTTTGTCTTCCCCGAAAGGAGGTCCTCCTTGACCTTCATAATGGCTGACTTGGTGAGAGAAGAATTCATGAAATGAGCAACTCCGTCCTCTGCACTGAAAGCCCTGATCGCATCGACCTGATTCTTCATCAATGCAATAAGAGGAGATATAATAATTGCCGTTCCCTCCAGCAGGATTGCAGGCAGCTGGTAACACAACGATTTCCCTCCACCGGTCGGCTTCAGCACGAAAGTATCATTCCCGTCCATCACGTTCCGGATAATATCTTCCTGGTTACCTTTAAAGCTTGTAAAACCAAAATTGGTTTTCAAACTCTCCAGTAACGATATTCCGGACTTAATTCCCATGTTCATGTATATAAAATAGGTTATTCACATTAATAATCAATTAATTATATGTTGCAGGTTATTCATATTCAGTGTTTCAATTCCCATGGATCCCTCTGTTTTATATATCTTTTTTTGTGAGACTTCAGTATCATGGGGATTCCATTCGTATAAAGTATAATTATCAAGCTGTTTAACAATGTGTGACAAATTCCGGACCCGGATATTTTGCTTTTCAATCCATGGATCCCAAATGCTTTGCTGATTTGCGGTCGATTCTACATGCAATTAAAAGTTCATTGAGTAATATTTGCCATTTGTAGAATTTGATGCATTTTTGTGTTATGAAATACCTGGAGGGTTAAGGAAAAATTTCAATAGCCCCTACAAAAACCATGCAAAACATTAACCTCATACTATCTTTTACACAAAATAACGATTTTTCCTGACAAATGGTATTCACGTAAATATAAAACATTGGTCCACGAAGACAATATTTTACCGGAAATCTTTTAAACTAATTACAAAAGAGGCATTATTTTCACCTATAAATAGATAACTTTGCAAATCTAATTTACATATTTTTTTATATTAAATCATGCTTTTAAACAATTTTAACATTTGATCTAAATTACAGGATTAAAAAACTTTGGTACCAGTGTGATTCCATATCACGTTCAATTGTTGAGATATCCTCCAAACGACCGGGTTAAAGCGCATTCCCCGTCGACCAGACAGATCACGCGGGCATAATTCATCTGAATGATATTCTGAAGGAGGGTGTTGTATAAATTTTTCTCTTTGCACTATGGCAAAAGCACATGAAAATGAAATGTCCTTTCTTGACCACCTGGAAGCTCTCCGATGGCACCTGGTGAGGTCAATTTTGTCGGTCATTGTGTTTGCGATCGTGGCCTTTGTCTTCAAAGACTTCATATTCAGCAATATTATAATAGCACCGAAAACACCGGATTTTTTTACCAACCGTAACCTCTGTGCCTTTGGAACCTGGATAGGTATCAAGGCGCTATGTATCAATTCTGATCCTTTTCAGCTGATCAACATCAATATGGCAGGTCAGTTTACAACTCATATAATGGTTTCGATGATTATAGGGCTGTTATGTGCATTTCCCTACCTGATCTTTGAAATGTGGCGATTTATAGGTCCTGCCCTGTATGAAAAGGAACAGCAATATGCCAGAGGCGCCGTTTTTTATATATCGCTGCTTTTTATTCTTGGAGTTCTTTTCGCCTATTATGTCATAATCCCGCTTTCTGTTCATTTCCTTGGCTCCTACCAGGTGAGCGAAGAGGTAATAAACCAGATAAACCTGATGTCATATATTTCACTGGTAAGTGCCATTGCACTGGCAGTCGGGCTTATATTCGAGCTTCCTGTCCTTATATATTTCCTTACCAAAATAGGCCTGGTAACACCCGAGTTCCTGAAAAAATACCGGAGGCATGCCCTTGTAATACTTCTTGCCCTGTCAGCCATAATAACTCCGCCGGATGTTTTCAGCCAGATTCTGGTAGTTGTACCGCTGATGTTCCTCTATGAAGTAGGAATAAGGCTATCAAAAAGGATCATAAAGAAGGAACAACTTGCCGCGCAGCAACAATCCTCATAAAACGGCGTTAATTAAACTCTATATGTACCAGGAAACAGCCCAGAATCCAGATCAGGAAAAGCAGATCAAAAGTATCCTGAAGACCAGTAACCTGGTAAAACGTTACCGTACCAGGACTGTTGTCAATCATGTTTCAGTGGAAGTTGAACAGGGAGAGATAGTTGGTTTGCTGGGGCCTAACGGGGCGGGCAAAACCACCACTTTTTACATGATCGTCGGACTTATAACACCAGCAGAAGGCTCAATCTACCTTAATGATCTGAACATAACGGACGAACCTGTCTACAAAAGGGCCCAGAGGGGAATCGGCTATCTTGCGCAGGAAGCATCTGTCTTTCGCAGACTTTCGGTCGAGGATAATATTACGGCTGTGCTTGAAATGTCTGATATACCAAAGCCGGAGCAAAAAGAGCGTTTGGAAACACTGCTTGAAGAATTCGGCCTCCAGCAGATAAGGAAAAGCCTCGGTATCCAGCTATCAGGCGGTGAGAGGCGGCGGACTGAGATTGCCAGGTCGCTGGCCCTGAAACCGAGCTTCATTCTTCTCGATGAACCCTTTGCCGGTGTGGATCCAATTGCGGTTGAGGATATCCAGACGATAGTCCGCAAACTCAAGGAAAAAAATATCGGCATCCTGATAACCGACCATAACGTGCATGAGACCCTTTCTATAACCGACAGGGCTTACCTGCTTTTTGAAGGGAAAATCCTTAAAGCCGGGAACGCCGAAGAACTTGCCGCAGACGAACAGGTCAGGAAACTCTATCTTGGGGAGAGTTTTTCACTTATAAGGTAATTCAGGACCCTTTCGGGGAAATGATCATCTGTCGGCAAGGTATGCCACCGCATGCGAAATATTGCCGGATTTTTATTGGTTATATTCTGATTTGTAATTTTTTTTAAATACCTTTGCGCCTGATTTTTTCGCGGATGTGGCGGAATTGGCAGACGCGCTAGACTTAGGATCTAGTGC
>SLOS01000332.1 GCA_007132365.1 Bacteroidales bacterium
GAAGACGGGCACTTGCCAGTCCCCTGAGTGAGTTCCTGGGCACTGCTGTAATGATCATAATTATGGTTTACGGTGCATCTCTGATACTGGCGGAGACAAGCGGGCTTAGTTCAGAAGTGTTTATTGCTTACCTTATGCTCTTTTATATGATAATCGCTCCCTCCAAATCTTTTTCGGGTGCAATGTACAATATTCAAAAAGGGCTTGCTTCGGTGGACAGGGTTCAGGAGGTCCTGGATGCCACCAATAATATAAAGGATAAACCCGGGGCAATGCCCATCAGGGATTTTTCAGGTTCTATAGAATACAAAAATGTTAATTTCAGTTATGACCATTTCGATGTTTTAAAAGATATTAACCTTGTTATCGAAAAAGGCAAAACCATTGCACTGGTTGGTCAGTCAGGCTCAGGAAAGTCCACTATGGCCGACCTGTTGCCCAGGTTTTATGATGTACGCCAGGGGGATATACTGATCGACGGGGTGTCAATACAGGAATACAGGATCAGGGACTTGCGGGGGCTGATGGGAAATGTTAACCAGGACCCCATTCTTTTTAATGACTCATTCTTCAGCAATATTGCTTTTGGTGTTGAAAACGCAACTGAGCATGATGTGATCAGTGCAGCAAAAGTTGCGAATGCCCACGATTTTATCAGCCTCTCAAAACACGGTTATTATACCAGGATAGGGGACCGGGGCAGTAAACTGTCGGGGGGACAAAGACAGCGTATCAGCATTGCAAGGGCAGTTTTAAAGAATCCTCCCATAATGATACTGGATGAGGCAACTTCGGCACTGGATACGGAATCGGAAAGGCTGGTGCAGGATGCCTTGTTTAAGCTAATGCAAAACCGCACTTCCCTGATAATAGCTCACAGGCTATCTACTATCCAGTTTGCCGATGAGATATGTGTTCTGCACGAAGGAAGAATTGTTGAAAGAGGTAAACACGAGGCGCTATTGAAATTGAATGGATATTACCGTAAACTGCATGATATGCAGTTTTTTTCATGATCCCTACGTGGCCTGTAACCCATAAGAAAACCGTGCTTTGCACGGTTTATATCAGCAAATGCCTTTGCGGAGAGAGAGGGATTCGAACCCTCGGTTCCGCGATAGCAGAACAACGGTTTTCGAGACCGCCCCGTTCGACCACTCCGGCATCTCTCCTAAAAATAAAGCAGAAGACCGGGAAATCTTCTGCATTTTCACTTTTGCGGAGAAAGAGGGATTCGAACCCCCGGTTCCGCGGTAACGGAACAACGGTTTTCAAGACCGCCGCATTCGACCACTCTGCCATTTCTCCGATGCAAAATTATAATTTTTTTTAATATGTTCTAAATATAGCGATTTTTTGTATGGAGATTAAATCAGGCCACCCGTTAAAGGAAGGCAGGTATTTGCTTGAAAAATTCAACAGCATACACCTGAAATAACCGAATTTATCCGTTTTTTTCCTTTTTATTAACAAAAACAGCCATTTTATCAATATTTCAAGATTTTTTTGTCAATGAAATTTGCTATACTCAATAAATGCAATATATTTGTCTAAAAAGAAGCTTTATATAAATAGTTTTATTAACCCTAAAATTAATTACTATGAACAAGGCACAACTAATTGATGCAATTTCAGCAAGTGCTGGCCTTACAAAAGCTGATGCAAAAAAAGCCCTCGATGCTTTTGTACAGACAACAACAGATGCCCTTAAAAAAGGAGACCGCGTAGCACTCGTAGGTTTCGGCTCATTCTCTGTTTCAAAACGCAATGCCAGGACCGGTAGGAATCCGCAGACAGGCAGTCCAATTACAATTGGAGCCAAAAAAGTTGTAAAATTCAAAGCTGGTAGTGAACTTAACGATACTGTTCAGTAGTTAATCAGCATATTTCTTTTTGGGAGGGAGTCTGAAAAGACTCCCTTTTTTATTTATATTTTTGCCTTTTTGCAGATAATTTCACAATTAAACCAATTCACAATGTCGTCCGAACTAATAGAGTATTTATCAGGGTTTATGCAGAAACGCAGGTTGGCCAATTTCGACAGGGTCATTGAAGATCGAACACGGTACATAAATGTTATTTGTGAGGATATATTTCAGAGCCATAACGCCAGTGCAATTCTCCGCACATGTGACTGTTTTGGAATTCAGGATGTGCATGTAATTGAAGCAAAAAACAATTTTGAGGTTAATTCTGAAGTTGCGCTGGGATCCTCAAACTGGCTAAGCATTTACCGGCACACCTATTCAGCGGAAGATCTATCAGCACTATTAAAAACTCTCAAATCACAAAACTACCGGATCGTAGCCACCACTCCTCACAGTGAAGGTGTAGGCCTCAGGGATTTTAACCTGAGTAAAGGTCCTGTTTCGCTAGTATTTGGTACAGAAAAAGATGGCCTTTCAAAAATGTTGATGGGAATGGCTGATGAATATCTGACAATTGACATGTACGGTTTTACAGAAAGCTTCAATGTATCAGTATCAGCCGGCATCATCCTTCATTACCTGCGTAATGAACTAACAAATAAAAGAATTAACTGGCATTTGAGTGAATGTGAGAAACAAATAATAAAACTTGATTGGATAAGAAAATCGCTAAAACGTTCCGAACTTATCGAAAAAGAATTTTACATTAAAAAATCCATGGAAGAGAGTTAAATAAAACATAAGAAAATTAGATAATTTGATTTTTATCAGAAAAAACCGTAATTTTATCAACGAAAATTAGTTGTTCATCCAATTTTTTATTTATTTTAATCAGTAATTTCAATTTAAAAATAAACCCGGTTGGGAATTAAATTTATTCAGGAGCAATACCTGGATAATATCAATTGCCGGGATAAATGAAATTATGCAGGTGCCGGGGGACAACAGGAAAAAAGAGCTAATAAAAGTTTCATATATAAGATAAATAATTGATTATCAATTTCATTAATTTGATTAACCTGTTTTATTCGGATGAATTGTATAATTGTTGATGATGATAAACTCTCAAGAAGGGTTGTGGAGGAGTTTATCAGTAAGACCGATTTTCTGAATCATATCGATTCATTCTCCAATGCGTTGGATGCAATCAGCCTGTTTAAATCAGGAAATGAGGTTCACCTGATATTTCTCGATATTGAAATGCCGGAAATGACCGGTATAGAATTTCTCAAAACCCTAAAAAACCCTCCGCAGATCATAATAATTTCATCCAAGGAACAATATGCTATTGAGGCTTTTGAATATGACGTGACTGATTATCTTTTGAAACCCATTGCCTACGGCAGATTTTTTAAAGCTGCTGACAAAGCATACAGTCAGTATCTGAAAGGGCCGGCAGAAACAGGGAAAAAGAATGAAATATTCATTAAAAAGAATTCTTCCCTTATTAAGTTAAAATATGAAGATATATTGTGGGTCGAAGCACTCGAAAATTATGTTATAGTGAATACCTACGATGATAAGTTCACTATACATTTTACTATGAAGTCCATTGAAAAGAAACTCCCTGCCTCAAGGTTTTCAAGAGTGCATCGTTCCTATATAGTCAATACAAGCAGTATAAATCTTATTGAGGATAATTCGATCATTATACCAGTTGAGGGTGGTACTAAATCTATACCTATAGGTAAATCCTATAAGGATAAGCTTATGGATGATCTGAATCTTATGATCAAGTAACTCTCCCGCTTATTTTATGCTATCCAACCGGCATTTGTTTTTTGAAAACCTGGCGCAAACCTCCGGTTTCCCTTTGAGCCTTGAAATTGAAAGAGCTTCAGGCTGCTGGTTATATTCTCCGGGGGGAAAGAGATATTTGGATCTTATAGCCGGTGTTTCGGTAAGCAACATCGGGCACAACAACCCCGCTGTAATATCTGCTGTTAAAGATCAGGCTGATACACACCTGCACCTTATGGTATACGGGGAGTTCATTCAGAAACCACAAGTCAGGCTTGCGGAAATGCTATGCAGATTCCTGCCTGGCAAGCTCAATTCTGTTTTTTATACAAACAGCGGCAGCGAAGCTGTTGAAGGGGCTATTAAGCTTTCACGTCGTTATACCGGCCGCCACGAGATAATAAGTTTTAACAATGCCTATCACGGAAGTACACTCGGTGCATTGAGTGTTACCGGTAATGAAGCTCAGAAACGGGCGTTCAGGCCACTTGTACCATCAGTCAGACATATTGACTTTAACTGCACCGCTTCCCTGAGTGAAATATCCCGTGATACAGCCTGTGTCCTGGTGGAGCCTGTTCAGGGTGAAGCAGGAATCATCTTACCTGAATCCGGCTTTCTTCACAAACTGAGGGAGAAATGTCATGAGCAGGGCGCCTTGCTCATATTTGACGAGATCCAGACCGGATTTGGACGTACCGGCAGGTTGTTTGCAATGGAACTTTTTGAGGTGGTGCCGGATATAGTGTTATTTGCAAAAAGTTTCGGTGGCGGATTACCTCTTGGTGCTTTTGTCTCTTCAAAGGAGATAATGATTTCATTGTCAAATAATCCTGCTTTGGGCCACATTACCACTTTCGGGGGGCATCCGGTTTCCTGTGCCGCTGGTCTGGCGTCATTTAAATACATTATTGATAATGACCTGGTTTCAAATGTTGAAAAAAAGGGGTTCCTTTTCCGTAAATTGCTGGATCATCCTTCTATCCGCGAGGTAAGGGGGATAGGGCTGCTGATGGCTGTTGAACTTGAGGATGAGGATATCGTAAAAAAATTTATTGAAAAATGTATTGACAAAGGCCTGGTAACAGACTGGTTCCTGTTCAACGGAAAGTGTTTCAGGATTTCCCCGCCACTTATTATCAGCGAAAAAGAGACAGAGTATGCCTGCAATGTCATTCTTGAATCCCTCAATGAGCTTTGAAGGATTTAACCTTGATTATTTGCTTATCAGCAGAGCGCCAAATAGCATACCGTAGGCAGTCATCCTGTACGGATTTGATGTTATGGCACAGCCTCCCGAATTGCACCCGATAAAATAGTAGTAGGCAAAACCAAGAACTCCCCCAATAAAGAGACCAAGTAACAACCTGAGAGTAAATATTTTTTTCAGTCTGGATTTAATGTCCATTGTTATTTTAATATATTTATCTACTAATGTTTTCTGCAATTAATTATTCTAAAATTATTTCATGCTTTCTGTTAACCGGCATTTTATATCCCTGTTACAGTAATAATTATGACCTTGTAAAAGCTGAAGATTCACTTATGATCCTTTTTAAGGAACTTGCCGGTGCCACTTCACCAGATAAACAAAAACAATTAAACATCAGTATAATTGAAATACTGCGGGAAACACTCAAAAATCCGGTTTCATTTGATTATCCTTTTGATTCAATACAATCACTGGGGAAAGTATATTCTCAGGATAGAAGTCTCAGAATTTATTCATGGAATTATTCAGAATCTCCGGTCAGGCATAAATATTCCGGATTTCTGCAATTAAGGAATCAGGGGAGCAATGAGATCGACCTTTTCTTTTTAAATCATGAAGAAACAGCCAGAGAAGATATGGAGAACCGGACCTTTTCCCATAAAAACTGGTATGGTGCCCTCTATTATCAGGTCCATACAGTTCATTATGATAACAGGAAATTTTACACCCTTATAGGATTTGATTTCAATAATTTTTTCACCAATATTAAAATTATTGATGTCTTGACCTTCATTGACGATAATCCTGTTTTTGGTTCCCCCATCTTCAGGTTCAAGGATGGAATAAGACACAGGGTTGTATTCGAATACTCAGCCGGAGTCGTTATGTTTGTGAGGTACCTGCCTGATTTGGATATGATAGTATATGATCACCTGTCCCCCTCATTACCCAGGTTCAGGGGGCAGTACAGGTATTACGGTCCCGATCTTTCATATGATGCCCTCAGGTTTGAACATGGTTTCTGGGTGCATGTTTCAGATTTTCAATGGAATGAGTAATAATGAGCTGTTTTTTTCTGTATTTAATAGTTTTTTAATTTTGCTATATGGAACTTTTTCCAAAAAAGCTTGTTTCCATTCATCTGATTGATGAAAACTTCCTTTTTACAGATGACCTGAGGGAAAAATACTCATGGGAACAAAGGTATCATTTGCACTTTTACCCCTCTGCGGAGAGATTTTTTTCTGACATTAACGGTAAACCTCTAATATTCAATAGAAATCATATTCTTATTCTCGCACTGAATCTTGCAAAGCCAGATCAGCAGACAGCGGCTGAACTTATCAAAAAATGTATTAATCTGATACCCGGTGCTGATATTATTAATATCTGTCATGAAAAGGAGTTGGGACAGGGGGTTTGCTTCCGGCGTGACGGAAATGTTATAAATATCGTCAATAATGAAAATACAGTGTTACGGATTGATAATGCCATAAAATGGATTCTTGCAAAAATCAATCTTGACAACAAGCAAAGAATCTATAAATTCACCTTATACTTCTTTCTGGTTTCGGTTATTGTTTCAGCAGCAGTTTATATCCTGTTTCTGCAGCGTTAAATAATCCGATTCGGCCCTTACCACCATCAGCAGCAGGTAACTTATTCAGAATTGCGTTGGAATTAGTGACGATTTGTCATGTGTAAGTTTTGGCACAGGCTTTGAAAATAGGGTAGAGGTTTTAAAAAGATGTGTTTAACTTAAAATACCACAAGATATGCAAAAGGGTAAGATTGATGTAAAAACCGAGAACATTTTTCCAATTATTAAAAAGTTCCTCTACTCAGATCATGAGATATTCCTCAGAGAGCTTATTTCAAATGCAATAGATGCCACCAGGAAACTCAAAACTCTTTCATCAGTTGGTGAATACAAGGGTGAGCCTGGGGATTTGACCATTCATGTAAAAAATGATAAAAAGAAAAAGACACTTACCGTATCCGACAGGGGTGTCGGAATGACAGCAGATGAAATTAAAAAATATATTAACCAGATTGCATTTTCAAGTGCTGAGGATTTTCTGGAGCGCTACAAAGATAAAGTTGATGCTATTATCGGCCATTTTGGTCTAGGCTTCTACTCATCATTCATGGTGGCTGAAAAGGTTGAGATTTATACAAAGTCATACCAGGAAAATGCGCAGGCTGTTAAATGGACATGCGACGGAAGTCCCCGCTACAC
>SLOS01000071.1 GCA_007132365.1 Bacteroidales bacterium
CGCAGGGAGATACCGGTACCCCCAATTTCATAACTTCAGGGAGCCTTCTGAAGATGGACATGGAAATCGATGTTCCGCTTGAAATGGAATTGACCGACCTGCTGCTTGCTGATACGATCGGGATTAATTTCGCTACTGAAGATATTGAATCATTATTCCTTGATATGGAGGCGGCAAACGGGTTCCCTCTGGGACTCTCGGTTGATCTCAGCCTTTATGACTCGGTGCTGAATGCCGTGCTCCATACTTTTGAGGATATTGTAATGATGAAAGCTGCACCCGTTCAGGAAAACGGTATTGTGGAACCGGGAAACACAAGCTCTTCAGTGGCCGGTATTGAGATAAGCGGCAGTACGGTTGATCACCTGCGCCAGGCCGGGCATATAATTATCACGGCGCGGATCAACACCGGCGAACATGACAGCCGGCAGGTGCCTGTCAGATTTCAGACAACCGACAGTTTTGATTTCAGAATAAAATTAAGGGCCAGACTAAACATAAATAATTAACCAGGCAGGTTACCTGCAAATTCAACTCTGACTTATGAATATTACCCACTTTTACAGCCGGCAGGTTAACAGCCTGAAAAAATCTGCCTGCTCAGCCGGAAAATTTATTCTTCTGCTCTTTTTACATGCAGTCCTCCTTACGGGTCTGCATGCGCAAAACAGCCAGACCCTGTATTTAATGGACCGGCTGCCGCAGTCCTCGCTCATCAACCCGGCATTCCAGCATCACCACAACTTTCATATCGGGTTACCGGGATTATCTTCATTCAATGTGAATGCACGGACAAATTTTATTGGTTTTAACGATCTGATATTCAGGCATCCCGAGCACGACACGCTGATCACCTTTTTGCATCCTGATGCAGATATCAGCGACTTTACATCAAAGCTCGTAAATATGAATTCCATATCCCAGGACCTTCATCTCAATATCCTCTCCTTTGGTTTCAGGGTGAGCAACTCATTTCTAAGTTTCAATATTTCAGAACGGTCTTCGTTCAGGGCTGATCTGCCGAGGGACCTGGTTCTGCTTGCACTGGAGGGAAATGAGCAGTTTATGGGGCTGGAGGCCGATTTATCCGATTTCTTTGCTGACATGAATTATTACAGGGAATATTCCGCAGGGTATTCCTACATGGCAGGTGAACGGCTCAGCCTGGGTGTAAGGGCAAAGGTTCTTTTCGGGAAGGCCGGCCTCTCTTTTGAGGGTGGCGCAATGGACCTGTTGACCGATCCGGTCAGTTATAACACAAGACTGCGTTCCAGATTTAACCTGAACCTCTCAATGCCGGTTACCCTTGTAAAAAATGAGGATGGCAACATAGATGAGATACGACCGCATTTTGACACGGATGGATATGACCCGCTTGATTTTATTTTTAACTCACGAAATACCGGCTTTGCGGCCGACCTGGGAGTCACCTACAATATCAGCCGGCCGTTTACCCTTTTTGCCAGCGTTACCGACCTGGGATTCATAAACTGGAAAGAGGATGTTTACAACTTTTCGGTGGATGGTGAATTTGAGTTCGATGGAATTAATCTCTCGCCTCTCTTCAGTGACGATGAATCTGATCCTGTAGATAACCTCCGGGATTCGCTTAGAAGTGTCTTCAACCTGAATGATACTCAGAGTGCCTATAGCAGAAGACTGCCTGCCAGGGTATATCTGGGCGGCAGCTATGAAGTGACCCAGGGGTTGAGTCTCGGACTGCTGAGCAGGTCAGAGATCTACAATGGCAGCCTGGATCAGGCTTTCACACTGTCTGCCAATTCCAGTATCGGCAGGTGGCTTTCGGCATCCCTCTCATGGTCCGTCATGAACAACAGTTATAATAATCTTGGGATGGGCCTGGCTCTGCGCGGTGGCGGATTCCAGCTCTACGCGGTATCTGATAATCTCAATACCTTCTTATATCCCCACAGAACAAAAAATGTAAACCTGTGGTTTGGCCTTAACCTGGTATTCGGTCATAAGCGTCCGAAAGTGACCGTTGCCGATGAACCTTTTGTCGTGCCCCCGCCACCCCCGCCACCCCCGGTACGCCCTGAAGAGGAAAAACCGGCGCCGGAACCTGTTCCTGAACCGGAAATTGTAGAAGAGCCTGAGATGCCGGAACCTGTCATCGAACCGGAAATTGTTGAAGAGCCTGAAGTGCCGGAGCCTGTCATCGAACCGGAAATTGTCGAGGAGCCGGAGGAACCGGAACCCGTTGTGGAACCCGAAATTATTCCGGAACCGGCAGAGCCTGCAGCTGATTTTTATATCATTGCCGCCAGTTTTGAAACCAGGCAACGTGCCTCAGTCCATGTTCAGCAATTAAGGCAAAAAGGTTATGAGGCCGATGTGCTCTATTCTGCGCCAAACAGGTACAGGGTCTATATACATGTTTTCGACAATCGCCGCGAGGCACTGCAGATGCTTGAAAATGTGCGGTCGCGTGGCGACATCCCCGACGCCTGGCTGCTCAGACAGCTTAGACAGCCGGTTCCTGATGCAGTTCCTGATGCAGTTCAACCCGAAGCCTATTTTTATATCATTGCCGCCAGTCTTGAAACAATGAACCGGGCGTTGCAATACGTGGAAATATTCAGAAAGAAAGGGTACGAGGCTGATGTCCTTTATTCTGCGCCCAACAGGTACAGGGTTTATATCCACGCCTTTGAGAACAGAAACGATGCACTCAAAATGCTTGAAAATATAAGGTCCCGGGGCGACATTCCCGATGCCTGGCTGCTGAGGCAATAAAATAAAATACGGCCGTTTTAACTTTATCCGGTCTGTCCTGGATAATTCCCGGTAACCCGGAGGTTTACCGAATGGCTGAATTATTATTAACTTTAAGGGTTTAAAGGTTTTTAGAATGGGATTAATCCGTTTTGCAATTATATTTTTCCTGGTATATTTTACTATCAGCCTGTTTTCCAGGTATGTGCTCCCGTTTGTGCTGAGGTTTTTTTTCCGGAGGATGTCAGACAGGGTAAGAAGGGACTACGAGAAGAAAATGCGGGAAAAGAATAAAAAGGAGAGGGAAGGAGAAGTGACTATACGTTACAGGCCCGACAACAGTAAGATTATTACAAAGGATGATGGCGAATACATAGATTATGAAGAGTTAGATGACAAATAAAATGCAGACAAAAGCTTTGTTAAAAAACTTTGCCGGGAAATCGGTTCCGCATTTAATTGCGGTGATCCTGTTCCTGTTTATATCACTTGCCTATTTCTATCCCCTGCTTGAAGGAAAGGTCCTGCAGCAGTCCGATATAATCCAGTTCCGGGGCATGGCCCAGGAGATTGTTGATTACCGGGCGGAGACCGGCGAGGAGGCGTTGTGGACAAATTCCATGTTTGGCGGGATGCCTGCCTATCTCATCTCTATCAGGTACCCGTATAATCTTGTCAGGTATGTTGACCAGTTTTTATCACTGGGCCTGCCCCGGCCGGCTAAATATCTTTTTCTCAGTCTCCTGGGTTTCTATATATTGTTGCTCGCCTTCAGGGTCAATCCCTGGCTCAGCATAGCAGGAGCAATTGCCTTCAGTTTCTCGACCTATTTTTTTATTATTGAGGCTGCAGGCCATAATACCAAGGCTCATGCCATGAGCTATATGGCCCCCCTGCTTGCGGGAATTGTGCTTGCCTTCAGGGGCAAAGTGCTCCTGGGATGTGTTCTGACAGGACTGTTTCTGGCCCTGCAGATCTATACCAATCATCTTCAGATCACCTATTACACCCTTCTGATTGTCCTGGTTTATGGCATTTTTGAGATGGTGCATGCCATCAGGAAAAGGGTGCTGCCTCAGTTTTTTAAAACTGTCCTGATACTGATCGTTCCCGTTATTCTTGCCATCGGGACCAACTTTACCAATATGTACCTTGTATGGGAGTACGGGAAGTATTCGATGCGCGGGCCCCCGGACCTTACCAGCGATGAGGATATCCGTACTTCGGGACTGGACAAGGATTATATCCTGAATGATTACAGTTATGGCATTGCTGAGACAATGAACCTGTTCATACCCAATTTCAAGGGTGCTGCCTCCAGTTACGACATCGGCACCAATTCCGAGGTTTACAGGGTGCTTACCCAACAGGGAGTACAGGGAGCCAGAGAAATTGTTTCAGGGGTACCCCTCTACTGGGGAGGCCAGCGTTTTACGGCCGGGCCTGTCTATATCGGGGCCTCCGTCATATTCTTTTTTGTGCTGGGGCTCTTTGTTCTGAAGGGCCGGTATAAATGGTGGCTGCTTGCTGCCACAATACTTTCAATTACCCTTGCCTGGGGAAAAAATTTCATGTTCCTTTCAGAGCTTTTTATTGACTATTTCCCGGGTTATGACAGGTTCCGTACCGTTTCGATGACACTTGTAATGGCCCAGCTTACCATTCCTTTGCTGGCTGTTTTGGGGATACGGGAGATAATTCTGGAGGGGCCTTCCGGGGAAATAAAGGATAAGCTGAAAAAATCCCTGTATATCGCTGGTGGTATCGCGCTGTTCTTTGCGCTTATACCCGGAATGGTACTCAGTTTTACCGGGGATATTGATAATCAGCTACTGGCCATGGGCTGGCCCGACTTCCTGGTTGATGCCCTGCAAAAGGACAGGATGAGGCTGTTGAGGATCGATGCTTTCCGGTCGCTTGTCTTTGTTTTACTTGGCGGGGGACTGGTTTGGCTGTTCCTGTTGAAGAAAATCCAGGTCAAATGGCTGGCTGTTACTGTTGCATTGCTGTTTCTTGTTGATCTGTGGACTGTCGGCAGGAGATTTCTGGCCAGCGACGATTTTGTAACGCAGAGGCAGATCACACAACCATTCCTGCCCAATGAAGCTGATGTTGTAATCATGAGGGATGATGATCCCCATTACAGGGTATACAATACAACACGAAGCCCTTTTAACGATGCCATAACATCCTTTCATCATAAATCGATCGGCGGATACCACGGGGCTAAAATGGGCCGTTACCAGGATCTGATTGACTATCATCTGAGCCAGCATAATATGGATGTTCTGAATATGCTCAATACCAAATACTTCATACGTCCCGGGGAAGAAGGCAGGCCTCAGCCTTTCAGGAACCCCGGCGTGCTGGGTAATGCATGGTTTGTCGAGAGGGTCCGGATTGTCGAAAATCCTGATGAGGAGATTGAAGCCCTGCACGATTTTAATCCTGCCAGGGAAGCTGTAGTGGACAGGCGGTTTGAGGATTACGTCAGGGGTGTTGTCCCTTTCGGGGAAAATGACACAGAAAACGGGCGTGAAACCGGTGACCTGGAAAATGACCGGGAATCCGGCGACCTGGAAAATGACCGGGAATCCCGCGACCGGATACAGCTTACCAGTTACAGTCCCAATCACCTGAAGTACCGCTCAGTGACAGAAAGTGAGAGAATCGCGGTATTCTCTGAAATATACTATGATGCCGGATGGAGGGCCTATATCAACGGTGAATACGCTGACCATTTCCGGGTCAACTATATCCTGAGGGCCATGGTCGTCCCTCCGGGTGATAATGAGATAGAGTTCAGATTCAGGCCGAGAGGGTATTTTGTGGGCGAATGGATCTCCCTGGTAAGTTCCCTGATGTTGCTTGTTTTTGCGGGAGGACTGATCTGGCGGGAGCTGAAGGAGTATTTGGACGGACCTTTGGAAAATACCGGTCAGGTTGCTGAACCGGCAAAAGGGTAACCCGGTTCCATAAACGGCAGTATAGTAATAAGTATTACAAAATCAGTATCATGCAGCCAAAAACAGATCTTAAGCAGAAGGATATTGAAGATATCCTGGACAGGTGTGATGCCTGTTACCTCGGGATGGTCGAAGAGGGCGGGGTGCCCTATGTGTTGCCGTTCAATTTCGGATACCATGACGGCAACCTTTACCTGCATGGCGGGCCCGGGGGTAAAAAGTTTGAGGTGCTCAAAGGAAACAACAGGGCCTGTGCCGCTTTCAGTACCGACCATGAGCTGAGGGGAAGGCATGAGCATGTTGCCTGCAGTTATTTTATGAAATACCGCTCTGTACTTATGCACGGGTATATTGAGATGATAGAGGATTACGACGAAAAGGTCAGGGCCCTTAATATCATCATGAAGAAATACACCGGCAAGGGTGATTTTAAGTATAATTCGCCGGCAGTGAACAACGTGCAGACATTCAGGCTGGTGGTTGAAAAGGCTGAAGGGCGGTCGTTCGGATACTGACTTTACAAACCTTTTATTACCTGGATTATTTCAGAGTCTGATTTAAACTATCCTGGTTTTTGATGCATAATTCCTGCTGATGGGCTGCAAAATAATTTCCATAAAAGTACCGACCCTTTACGATGATGAGGTCCTGAGAAAGATGATTGCAAAGAATCTCAGGATCAGAAAATTCACCTGGCATATTGAATGTAAGAGCCTGGATGCCCGCAACAGGGGCAATATTCACTGGCTCATGAGACTGGCGGTGATTTCCGATGAGATAAAGGGAGGCGATTTTCCCCGGCCTGCAATGCTGGATATCCCGTCACTAAGGAGCAGGAAGGAAGTTGTGGTGGTTGGAAGCGGACCGGCAGGTTTTTTCTGTGCCTTCGTTCTTCAGAAGGCAGGATTGCAGACCACGATGATTGACAGGGGTTCAGAAGTGGATAAGCGGGGCATGGCTATTGAAAATTTTGAGCAGAAAGGTGTTTTTGACCCCAAAAATAATTACGCCTTTGGTGAGGGTGGAGCAGGAACCTTTTCGGATGGTAAGCTTACATCCCGTTCCAAACATATTTCCGGGGAAAGGCAGTTTATCCTCAGGAGTTATATTGATGCAGGAGGCCCTGAGGAGATTGCCTGGCTGGCGCATCCCCATCTCGGAACCGATAATCTTAAGAGGATTGTCGCTAACCTGCGCCGGAGATACCAGGAGGCAGGCGGGAGGGTGCTGTTTGACACCATGCTTGAAGATATAAGGATAAAAGACGGTACAATAAGTGAAGCCATTACCTCTGCCGGTTCGCTTTCTGCAGATGCCCTTTTTATTGCGCCCGGACATTCGGCTTTTGAAACATACCGGATGCTGATAAAAAGGGGTGTTGGTTTCAGGACAAAGAATTTCGCCATCGGAAGCCG
>SLOS01000121.1 GCA_007132365.1 Bacteroidales bacterium
CGTTCATTCATTAGCAGGGTTCCATCGGACAACTCAACAATGGCATTCTCACAAGGTGTTATCCGGTTATGCGGATTTGGGACATCCTGACCGGCTAGCCATGTTTCTCCATGATCATCGCTGATCCAGGCAAAAACACGCTTATAAGGTTCCTGAAAGTCTCCTCCGGGCACAATCAACCTACCTTGATATTTACTTTTTTGCAGCTGAATACCTTCTCCTGAACCAAATATCTGAATAACGGAAGGATCTTTTACCATAGAGGATATATTCCTGGGTTCACTCCATGTATAACCACCGTCATCACTGTGAACAACATATTGCCTGTAGTGAGAACCCTCCCAATATTCATCATGTTCAGACCCCTCACCCCATTCGAACCGACTCTCAGCATCGGTAAAAGGCCATTGAACCACGCTGTAAAGAGTAAGAATTCGTCCTGTTTCCTTATCATATACCGAAGCATTGGGAACTATGGATTTTTCTCCCTGAGCATCTATCAGCACAGGCTCTGACCATGTAAGTCCGTTATCAGTACTTATCTTACACCACAGGTCTTGCCCCGAGCGATCACACCAATCCGATTTATTCCTGCCCTGAACAATTACCACAATATCACCTGATCCGGTTACAACCACATTCTGCTCCCTGAATTTTGCATACGGTTGATCATTAAAACCAGTGATAACTTCCTGCCCGGCAATGAAAATATCAATGAAAACAGGAAGCTCATAGTCTCCATCAGCTTTAGGGGAATTGCAGCCGGCCGTTGTTATGGCCAATAAGGCCAGGGAAAATAACAAAACGGGATACTTAAATAAAATCATAAGTTAAATCTTTTCGGTCACCTTAGAGAATCGTACTATATTTATATTCCTATTTATTGTTTCACAGACTTTTATCAAGTTCATCCAGCCTGAAACGAACACTTATAATGTATGGTGGTTTACCCTCATCCCAGTGACCATAGGTAGTGCTTACAAATGTACCGTCAGGCAGCACCTCCAGTCCGGGATAAGCAGTATCATACTCCCAGCCGCTGGCTGACGGGAAATTTTCCTTGAGTCGAACTACATACTGACCTTCACCACCATTTACAATGTCTTCATAAGTGCCAACCCAGCCGACCCAGTCGGTCTCAAATGGACGACCATCTCTCCGTCCATGAGGGGAGATCCCTCTGAATGTAATGAACAGTCGACCGTCCGGGCCATATTTTGCTGTATGCCTGTCGCCTGTAAGTGAAAGGGGGAGCTCCCGCGGTTCACTCCAGGTTGCACCTTCATCATCAGAAAATATAACAAATGAATTTTTCTCCCTTCTGTTTTCACGAAGCAGGACTGCAAGCTGTTTTCCGTCAGGTGACCTGACGGCTCCGGGTTCACACAAATGAATGTCACTGCCGGACCATACAACCCCGGGAAATGACCAGGTAAGTCCCCCATCCCTGCTGAATGTCTGATAGAGTCTGAAAGTATCAGTCCGTTCTCCTGCCGGTGATCCCCAGAATTCATCAGGACCACCACTGATAAACCTGCCATCATCATGAAACATGGCAATGTAATGTCCTTTACCGGTATTCAGCGGTTCGACGAATCCCATTACAACAATACCACCCCAGTCACCGGCCTTATTCAGCTCACTCCAGGTCTTTCCGTCATCATCACTCACTGAAAGCCTTGCAGGATAAAGACCTGACCAAAGAATAAGCCTTTTTACCCCATATTGATCAACAACCCTGTGTATGGTGGGTACCTCACGGCTTGTGGACCAGCTTTCTGGGGTTGGCAATCTTTCGCTCCATGACAGGCCGCCGTCATCACTTCTCCTCGTTACTATTGCCCCACGACCGTGTCCTTGAGGATAGACTGCAAAAATTGTCTGTCCATCCTCAAGCAATACTGTAGTTACATGACCAAGATACTGTCCTTCCTCCCTGTCAACCAGAACCTGCCGGAATGAATCGTCATTAAGATCAATTGCAGGAATTGTTACAGTTTCATAGATTTTTTCATTGTCAGAACCGTTCTCACGGCTGGCACTAAAATTACATCCAGCCAAAATAAAGAGGGCAATAAAGGCAAAGGTGATATTAACCAGTTGCACCGGAGCTTGTCGGATCATATAGAATTATATTTAACGATTGAACATAAATTATGGTAATTGCAATATCATCAAATAACCCGGATGCGGACACGTGGCTACCTGCTTGTTTTATCGGTTTCGATTATGCTCTCCAATACCTTCCAGCACTGAAAAAGACCCCTTGGCACATGAAAACAGCCTTTCCATTTGCCCCCTTTCAATGGTAACAAGACCTCACCCCTGCGGTTCAGGTATCCGAACCACTCCCTGGCATCCGGATCAGGGAATTTGTCCCAGGTATATTTATGAACCTTTTCAAACCAAACCAGGCATTTCCCGTTGCCTGTATAATAATACCCCTTCAGCAAACTGATGAGTGTCTCTATATGAACCCACCATAGTTTCTGGTCCCACTCCAGTTGCTGGGGAGGATGCCCCTTGATATCCATGAAGTAATAGATCCCCCCGTATTTCTGATCCCACGAATACTCAAGAGTATTCAAAACCAGCTGCACGGCTTTTTCTATAACATCACCCCTTCCATGCCTGACTGCAACGTCCATTATGAACCACATAGCTTCAATTGCATGGCCGGGGTTCAGAAGCCTTCCTTCAAAACAGTCAACAAATGACCCTTCCGGGGAAATATTCTCCAGGATCAATCCTGAATCCTGGTGGTAAAAATCCCCCATAACCTCATCAACAAGGTCTGATGTAAGTTCATCAACGAGCTTATTATCAAGCAGCTCTTCAAGCTCAAGAGCAAGATTGCACAGGATCATGGGCAGCGAAAAATTCTTCAGTGGTCTTGAGCCGGGTACCAGCTTATTGTATTTGCCTTTTGGATTATTACGTCGTGCAAGTATGTTATTAAATGTTCTGCGGGCTATAACAGCATGGTTATCTTCGCCTGTAGCACTGAAGAGTTCACCAAATGCCATTGCAGCAAAACAATCTGAGAATATATTATAAGGTTGCACAAGCGGGGTTCCCTTTCTGTCGAGAGAGAAATACCAGTTACCCTCATTATCAGAGCCATATCTTTGCAGAAATTGTGCGCCAATAAGTGCCATATCGAGCCACTCAGCACGTTTCTCAACTTTGTTATAAAAAGTGGAGAACATCCAAACCTGACGGCACTGAAGCCAGATAAACTTATCTGTGTCAAAAACATTACCTGCACGGTCAAGACATGTAAAATACCCTCCATACTGTTCATCGGGTGAATGCTCCATCCAGAAAGGGATTATATTACCAAGTAATTCATTCCGGTACTGCTCTGACAGTTTAATCGGGTCGATTGTCATAGTTTAATCAATTTTGCTTATTCTGGTTGAATATGTATACCCCTCTATATTTTTACGGTTCGGTAAAAACAGACTTGCAAGAAGTGCCAGTATCAGGCTGGCTGTCATACCTGTTGCGCCATAAAGCAGAAATGAGAGTGCAGAGAAGCTTTGTACAAAGAAAAGAACAGCCATTCCGGCTATTAATCCGATAAGTGCAGCAGCACCGGAGATCCGGCGGGTAAAGATCCCCATAATAAACAGCCCGGCAAGTCCGCCGGTAAATAATCCCAGGAATGTATTGAATTGATCCCAAAGCGATGTAATATCGAGAGTTGCCAGCATCAATGCAAAAACTATCCCTATTAATCCCACAATCACACCGGAAATCCTTGCCGTGAACATTGCTCGTGAGTGAGATACCTTTCTGGCAAGCATCTTGTAAAAATCTGAAGTAAATACGGCAGCCACAGAGTTAATGTTTGATGACAACGTCGACATGGCTGCCGCGAAAATTGCAGATATCAGGATTCCCGACATGCCAGCCGGCAGTTCACCAACTATGAACTGCGGGAAAGTAGCATCAATATTTGGATTGGAAATTGCCATTCTTTCAGGATTTGAGCTATAAAAAACAAAAAGCCCGGTACCAAGCAGGAAGAAAACTAAAGATACCGGTATACTGATTATTCCGTTAAGCCAGATACTGCGACCTGTAGCTTTTTCATTTTTGGTGGTCATATACCTTTGTACAACCGACTGGTCGCTTGTATAAAGAATCAGTGAGTTTGCCAGCCCCCCAATTACAACCACCCAGAATACAGTCCGCGTAAAATCAAACCGGAAGTCGGCCAGATAAAACTTGTCGTATTCCATTGAAGCCTGAAAAAATCCTGGTAACCCTCCGTCAGAACCATAAATCATAAAGATGAATGCTAAAATCGCACCGGTAACCAATATGAACCCCTGAATGACATCACCCCACACCACAGCTTCAATACCACCACTGGTGCAATAGATGATTGTTACCACGCCCATAATTACAATTGACCAGTATATACTGAAGCCGGTAACTGTATGAAGTGCCAGGGAAGGGAGGAATAACACAATAGCTATCCGGGAAACCATGAACGAAATAAACAACCCCGAGGCAAGCCATCTTACTGCGCGGTTAAACCGGAGTTCCAGATACTCATAGGCGGTATTCAGATTGAAACGCCTGAAAAAAGGGAGATAATAATAAATTACTACAGGGGCAATAAGAATAATGCACATATTGAAAATAAACATCCGCCAATCTGCTGCATAAGCTTTCGCCGGAATTGCAATAAATGTTATTGCACTCAGTGTTGTGGCAAATATGCTTATTCCGGCTGCCCACCATGGCATCCTTCCTCCCGCCTTAAAGAAATCTTCAGTAGTTTTATTTCTCCTTAAAAAGAAAAAACCCAGCAGCAACATTCCCGCAAAATAGAGAGCAAGAACTGTATAGTTAATCCATCCGAAAAGATGTTCCGATCTTGCAGTAATTGATATTACAGGTGAATACCGGGATCCATCTCCGGTATATCCCAACGGAATGACCAGATCTCCTCCCCACCAGTTTGCGGAGGTTGATACCGGCACTGCGCCATACCACTCTCCTGCCACGAACCACTTATCGGTAATAGTATTATACGCCAGTATCCGGGTGTTTTTTTTACCGTCTCCTGAATAACCGCCGGCAACCAGGATGTGACTTGCCCCTATCGGGGCAGCAACCATGAACGATAAAGGGACCTCTTCCCTTTCTTCCTGAATATTGATACTACCCCTGGATAGCCACGTCCCGCTGTTTATGTTATAAGCATATACAGTTGCCAAAGGTTTGTTTTCCTGCTCTTTTTCATCAAAGGTCATCCCTCCCATTAAGAAAAGTGCCCGCTCTTCACCATCAATCTGCGCAACCAGTGAGGACCCGTAAATGGGAGCCGGAATGTCTGTCAGTAAAACCCATCCCTGATTAATATTCCCCAAATCAATTGCCAGAAGATGCCTGGATATACCGTCTTCAGACTTTCCCCCGGCAACATAAACAGTATTTCCAATAACTGAAGCACTATGAAACTTCAGGGGAAACGGTAATGATGGGATATCTTCTATAGTTGCACCGTTATGGTTTGCTGAGATAATAAACGCTCTATCAGAAATACCTTCTTCAGTTTCTCCCCCAATGCATAACAATCCGGAACTAACGCTTACAGCAGCACCGTTATGTATGGGCTCACTTAATCTTGCTGCTTCAACATCTTTTAATTCAATATATTCTTTAATTCCTAAACCCAGATAAATTTTGTCGTTAATAACCTTTTTACCATTCGAGTTATTGTTTTCAGAAATTTTATAGCTTCCACCAGCAATAATCATAAAATCCCCGTGAACACCGGAAAAAAACCCAGACAGCCCTGTATCAGCAACGTTTTCGCTAAAAGTTATCCTTCCGATCTCATGTTGCCTGATGATGTTAACATTCTGCCCCTGAGCTGCTTGAAAAAGAAGACCAACCCAGGAAAGAATATAAGCGATTCTTACTATTTTCATTAAACAGTGGATTTTTGGGAACAAACAGACATTACTTTGTCAACTCCCAGAGCCTTTATATCTTCTGAAAGGCTCCTGAATTTATCATCTTCGAATTTATTCAGAGGAGAACGAAATTTTCCGCAATCAAGTCCGATATAACGCATAAAAGCTTTCCCGGTGCGAATACCACCATATTTAAACAGAAGATAAATTACTTCATTGGCTTCTCCCTGTAATTTACGCGCTTCGCTAAGATCTCCTGATTTAAACTGTTCAATCAACGATAAATAAAGTGGAGCAAGGTAATTATAAGTACTGCCAACTGTACCGGTACAGCCAAGCACTAATGCAGAAAGCAGCGCTTCATCTATCCCCCATAGCATATCATACCGGTAGTGGTCATATTTCAGACACGAAAAATAATCCATCAAATCAAAATAAGTATACTTTATGCCTGCAAAATTGGGAATGTTTTCACCAATTTCGCGAATCAGGTCAAGCATTGGAAAGTTAACCCCGGTCAAAGCAGGAATATGGTAATAATATACCGGCAGTCCGGGTACAACATCTGCAATCTCCCCGACAAAATCAACAAGATCGGTTATTGTTGCAAGTTTAAAATAATAGGGAGGTATCACAGAAATGGCATATACACCTTTCTGACTTGAATATAAAGCCAGTTCCCTGCATTCTGCTAAAGAAGTTCCGCCGACCAGGTTAATGATTTTAATAGCCCCGGACTCTTCATTTGCCTTTACCCATGCATCCGTAACAAGCTTTTTCTCTGAAAATGTAAGTGAAGGGCCTTCTCCCGTAGACCCGTTGATAAATGCGCCGGATATACCATTGCTGCTCAGCATTTCATAATATTTTGGTATTATGCCAGGATTCAAGTCACCATTATCTCTCATCGGTGCAAACGGGGCGGCTACCAATCCGGTAATTTTTTCAATTTTCATATCATTTTTGTTATTATAATTATTGTATATCGCGTATTAGTTTTTTTACTTAATCATAACTTTAATGAGCAGCTACTACTAAAATGACTTATGTTATACATAATGCACCTCAAAAATACATAATAAATTGTTAAAATCAAAAATACCACAAATCTGACTGCCATCTTTATGGTAATCAGACTAAACAAAACATTAGCTGCAACAGAAAA
>SLOS01000383.1 GCA_007132365.1 Bacteroidales bacterium
GACCGGTTCTGTATTTCGGTAGAGATCCTTATAAGTTCCCGCTGTATATATTTCTGTGCAATGATCCGTGCATGGTATTCAATGTGGGCTGCTGATGACACCCTGCTGGTAAGCTGTGTTATATAGAATGCCCCGCCGACAGATTCAAGTTGTTTCTGTTTCTTCAGCTCCTCGGTAACCGTAAGGATATCTATCGGTTTTTCCTCGAGGGACAGTTTAATCAATGCTGAATAGATCTTTTGATGTGATTCCTTGTAGAAACTTTCCGGTTTCAAAAGGTCCAGTACACCGATAAGAGCATCTTTCTCAAGCATAATTGCTCCAAGGACAGTCTCCTCCAGTTCAATTGCCTGCGGAGGGACCTTTCCGTATTCGGTAACCGGCTGTAGCTGGCTATATTTGGGTTTAACGAATTTATCCATGTTTAAGTTAATTTAACGTCTGTTACGGGGTTTCAAAGTTATAAAATAACCGCTGCCTCCTGAAACTTTAATGAACATTCTTTTTGAACAGGATAGTGTTGAAAAATAAACTAAATTTGTTCAAAACAACCGTATAATGATTTGTTTTCCCAATGCCAAGATCAATATCGGATTGCATGTAACAGGAAAAAGAGAAGACGGCTATCATAATATTGAGACACTGTTTTATCCTGTGAAGTTAACCGATATACTTGAGATCATCCCCCTTTCGGGGAAAGATTCAGACCGGGTCCGGTTTATAAATACCGGCATAAAAATTGATGTTGATGCATCAGATAACCTCTGTGTCCTTGCATGGAGGGAGCTTTCCCATATCAGGCCCTTGCCCCCTGTAAAGATTCATCTTCATAAGATAATTCCCCATGGGGCCGGGCTTGGCGGTGGGTCTTCCAATGCCGCATCTGTTTTAATGACCCTTAATGAACTGTTTGAATTAAACATAGCCGATTCTGAGCTTGCATTGATTGCAGGACGGATTGGCAGTGACTGCCCCTTTTTCATTTACAACAAACCTGTTTTTGCAAAAGGGAGGGGAGATATTCTGGAGCCTGCCGGGATTGACCTCTCCGGCTGCAGAATTGTCATTGTGCATCCAGGCAAAGGCATAAATACTGCCTGGGCTTACAGCATGATAAGGATCACAAATCGAAACGGATCTCTGATGGATATATTGCAAACAGATCCTGCCACATGGCAGGGTAGGGTAATCAATGATTTTGAGCCCGTGGTTTTCGCATCATATCCCATTGTGAATGATATAAGGCAGAAACTGACTGGTTCGGGGGCCTTTTTTGCATCGGTGACAGGAAGCGGATCGGCCGTTTACGGTCTTTTTAACAGCACGGATGATAAAGTTAACCTGGAAGATCAGTTTCCGGGGATGTTTGTATGGGAGGGTATTCTTTAGGCAAAGCCGATCTCTATCATCAGCTTACCCTTTGGAACCTTTTCCCCCTCTTTCATATTGATGGATTTAATGATCCCTTCCAGGGGACTCTTAATGAGGTTCTGCATCTTCATCGCTTCCAGTATCAGAAGATTATCACCTTTTTTAACACACTGGCCCTCTTTTACATAAAGCTTAAGTATCGTGCCGGGGATGAAAGATTTTACCTTATTCTTTTCTGGCTTTGACCATGGTTGCCTTTTTTCAAACTTTTTATTTAAGGTGGTACGGTACTTTGTGCCGTCAATAACAAGTGACCTGCATCTTATCTTTTTCTTGTCACAATCTATCTTGTTCATTGTGTTTATTTTCTAATTGGCCGAACGTAAATAAATTAACTGTTATGGCGGCGGATTTGAGACAGGGATAAAGAATGGTATTTCTGCCTTCTTTTGCCGTTTTTATCTTTTATGCTGTTTTCAGAAGGGAGGGATGCCATGTTTTTTCTGCGGCAAAAACACAGATTTGCTCCCGGACACTTCGATTGCATGGAGCAGAAGATTCCTGGTCTCCTCGGGCTCAATAACCGAATCGACATATCCGCGTGCAGCTGCGACATATGGGTTTGCAAACTTCTCTTTATATTCTTTTACCTTCTGCTTCCTCATTTTGTCGGGGTCTTTGGCTTCCATTATATCTTTTCTGAAAATTATATTGGCAGCACCCTCGGGGCCCATTACTGCGATTTCAGCAGTTGGCCATGCAAATACAAAGTCGGCGCGGAGATGTCTTGAGCTCATTGCAATATATCCGCCTCCGTATGCTTTACGGATAATGACGGTCATCTTCGCTACAGTAGCCTCGCTGTATGCATAAAGAACCTTTGCTCCGTGCCGTATTACGCCGGCATGCTCCTGGTCAACCCCCGGCAGATAACCCGGCAGGTCAACAAGTGTGATTATCGGTATGTTGAAGGCATCGCAATAACGAATAAACCTGGCCGCTTTATCCGATGAATCAACATCAAGTACCCCGGCTAGCACAAGCGGCTGATTGGCAACGAACCCAATGGTATCTCCGTTCATTCTTCCAAAACCAATTACTATGTTGGAAGCCCATAATTCCTGTATTTCAAAGAAATCGGAATCATCTGCTATTGCCTTTATCACGTCTCTCACATCATATGGCTGACGGGGGTCTCCCGGTACAATTTCAGATATCCTGTATTCGGGTTTCGGTTCCTTCGGTTCAAATTTCAGTGCTTTCCTTATATTATTCATAGGAATGAAGGTGATCAGCTTTTTTATCTGCTCAAAGCACTCTGCTTCGCTCTTTGCAAAAAAATGGGCATTACCTGTTATTTCACTGTGCACACGTGCCCCCCCAAGGTCTTCCATTGATATCTCCTCGCCAAGAACGGTCCTTATCACTTCCGGCCCGGTAATAAACATTTTGGATATCTTGTCCACTACAAAAACAAAATCTGTCAGGGCCGGGGAATATACTGCACCGCCGGCGCACGGACCAAGAATAACCGATATCTGCGGTATGACACCTGAAGATAGTGTATTTCTGAAAAAGATCTCTCCGTATCCGGCCAGCGAATTCACCCCCTCCTGGATCCTTGCCCCGCCTGAGTCATTTATTCCGATCAGGGGGACCTTCATTTTAAGTGCATGGTCCATGATCTTTGTGATCTTGCGTGCATGCATCATTCCCAGGGAGCCGCCTGCAACCGTAAAATCCTGTGCAAAAATGCAAACAGGAGCCCCGTAGATGGTACCTGTTCCGATTATTACCCCGTCGCCATGCAGTATTTTCTTGTCCATATCGAAATCTCTTGCCTCATGTTCAACGAACAGGTCATATTCGTGAAAAGAATCAGGATCGCACAGAGAAATTATCCGCTCACGCGCAGTCATTTTGCCCATAGCGGTCTGTTTTTCAATGGCCTTGTCGCCTCCGCCTTTCAGTACCTCTTCCCTTTTCTTGTGCAATTCAAGGATTTTTCTTTTTAATCCCATAAACAGGTTATTTGGTTAATAAGACTACAACATTACGAAATCAAAATATATTAAAAAAATTTTAAAATATATATGTTATTTTCTGGTCAATTAGTAAACTGATTATTAATCTGAAAGAATGAAAAAAATAATTACGGGCCTTTCTTTTGGACATCAGGACACTTTTTATAAGCGGGATATATTGGAATGTTTTAGGTAACTACTTGACATAAAGATTATTTAGGTGCAAATCTGTAAATAATGTACGCAATAATTGCATAAAGTATATTGGGTATCCATACCGCAACCATAGGGCTCAGCAGTCCGCTCACCGAAAACATGGTACTGAACCGCATGAATAGAATATAGGAGAAACTGAGCAGCAATCCCAGTCCGATATGGAAACCAATGCCTTCACGTACCTTCCTTGAGGATAGAGCCATGCCGATCAGAGTAAGTATGAAGGTGGAGAAAGGGAATGATATGCGACTGTACCGCTCAATAAGATAATAGTCTATGTTATCCGCACCCTGCATCCGCTGTTGCTCAATGAAATCGTCAATCTGCCTCAGGCTCATAGTCTCCACTATGCTTTCTCTACGGCTTAATTCGGAGGGGTGTACATTAAGTGTAGTATCTATTGTGATACCTCTTTCAATCCTTTGGCCGGCTTCTTCAAAATGCCTTGTCAGGTATTGCCTCAGAGTCCACTTATTGGTGGTAGTATCATATGATGCATAATCTGAAGTTGTTTTTGACACCAGCCTGTTCCCGTCAAACTTCTCTATCGAGAAATTATAAGCGATATTGGAGGCGTGGCTGAAGTTTGAGAAATATATATATACCCCTGGCAGGATCTGTTTGTGAACATCTCTCATATTGGCCCTGGGTGATTGTCTCCTGTAGTATCTTTCTTCGAAATCAAGCCTTTTTTCATTAGATTTTGGCAGTACCAGATCACTCATCAGAAATGCAAAAACAGCAATTATGGTTGCAGATATGAAATAGGGCCTGAGAAGGCGCCTGAAACTTATGCCACTGCTGAGTATGGCGATAATTTCGGTGTTATATGCCATCTTTGAGGTGAAATATATAACCGATATAAAGGTGAAGAGGGGACTGAACAGTATGGCAAAATAAGGAATGAAGTTAAGGTAATAATCAAATACAACCGCTCTCCATGGAGCCTCCCTCTCCATGAAGTTATCCAGTTTCTCGGCCAGGTCAAATATCACTGCGATACTTACAATGAGCAAGATGGAATAAAAAAATGTTCCCAGGAACTTTCTTATAATATACCTGTCCAGTATTTTGAGTGCTTGCTTGCTCATATCTTGTTACTTATCCGCTGAATTACTGAATTCTTCCAGGCATGGAAATTTCCAAGGGTTATCTCTTCCCTTGCCTTTTTCAAAAGCCATATATAAAATTCAAGGTTGTGTATGCTTGCAATAACAGATCCCAGCATTTCTCCGGAAACTATTAAATGACGTAAATATGCCTTTGAATATTGTATCCCGGTATGGCTTGTCCCCCCGGGATCGATTGGTGAAAAATCATTTTTCCATTTAAGGTTTTTTATATTTATAATACCCTCTGCAGTAAAGAGGGTTCCGTTACGTCCGTTCCTTGTCGGCATTACACAGTCGAACATATCAACTCCCATTGCAACGCATTCCAGAATATTGGCAGGTGTTCCGACACCCATAAGGTACCGGGGTTTGGACCCGGGTAATATTTTGTTAACTACATCGACCATCTCATACATCTTCTCAGACGGTTCCCCCACCGAAAGTCCGCCGATAGCATTACCTGCAGCATCCAGTCTGCTTACAGATTCTGCCGATTTTTTCCGGAGGTCATCATAAACACTTCCCTGTACTATCGGGAAGAAAAACTGTTCATTTCCATAAACCACTTCGGTCTCAACAAATCTTTTCCACCCTCTTTCAAGCCACCTGTGGGTAAGATCCATGGAATCCCTGGCATATGAATACTCACATGGCCATGGTGTGCATTCATCAAATGCCATGATGATATCTGCCCCGATGATGCGCTGGATATCAACAATATTTTCGGGTGTGAATTTATGTCGTGAGCCGTCGATATGAGATCTGAACAATGCCCCTTCTTCGGACAGTTTTCGGTTTCCTGCAAGTGAAAATACCTGGTAGCCCCCGCTGTCGGTCAGCATCGGTTTTTCCCAGCCGGTAAATTTATGCAATCCTCCCGCCTGATGGATAATATCCAGGCCGGGACGAAGGAACAGATGGTAGGTGTTGGCAAGGATAATTTCGGCGCCTATATTATTTTCCAGCTCGTATCTGCTTACACCCCTGACACTTCCGGCTGTTCCGACCGGCATGAACACCGGGGTTTTTATTGTTCCCCTGCCGGTTGATATTACCCCTGTCCTGGCCCCTGAATAACGATCATTGGCAGTAAGTTCAAAAAACATTATCCGCGTTTTAAAAATGCATGCCAAATATAATCAATTGTTCAGACAATCATTCTCTTCCATTCCCGCATTGATAATATTTCGGTGGTTATTTAAGATTGTTCAAAACCTTTTATAAAATTCCGGAGGCTTTTTTGATATTATACAAAATCTTTAATAAAATTACAGATCTTTTAATTATCAGTTGTGAGCTTTGACCTTGACAATGCGGGTGTTGCCTGGATAATTGTTTCCGGAGTATTTGGTGCATCCTTTTTGATGCAGATGTACTATTACCTCTATTTTTTCAGACGTTTAGCCATTTACAGGAGCAATGATGCCATAACCTCTTCAGGGGAGCCCCTTACTGTTATTATCTGCGCAAGGAATGAGGCAGGAAATCTTGAGAAAAACCTGCCGGTTATCCTGGAGCAGGATTATCAGGATTTTGAAGTCGTTGTTGTCAATGATTCCTCTGAGGACAATACGGAGGAGGTCCTCGACCGTTTAAAGGAGAAATACGGGAATTTAAGGTCAACACGAATAAAGAAGGATCTGAAGTTCAGGACCGGTAAAAAGCTTGCCCTGACAATCGGGCTCAAGGCAGCGAAATATGAATGGATATTGCTGACTGACGCGGACTGCCGGCCGGCAAGTCCCCTCTGGATCTCGCAAATGCAGAAGCACTTTGTCCCGCCCCGTGAAGTGGTCCTGGGTTATGGCGGATATGACCTGGGAAAGGGGTTGCTTAACAAGCTGGTCAGGTATGATACATTTTTCATTGCCATGCAATATTTTTCATTTGCGCTTGCGGGGTTGCCCTATATGGGAGTTGGAAGGAACCTCGCCTACAAACGCTCTCTCTTTTTTGCCAATAAGGGTTTTGCTTCGCATCTGGGACTTGAGTCGGGTGATGATGATCTCTTTATTAATGAGGTAGCAAAAAAAGAGAACACGTATATAGAAATCTCACACCTGTCGCACACTTTGTCTTCTCCCCCTGAAAGCTGGACAGGCTGGTTCAACCAGAAAAGAAGGCATCTGACCACGGGGTTTCATTACAAAAGCTCCATCCGGTTGTTACTGGGACTGGAGATTGGGAGCCGCCTGATCTTTTATTTGTTATTTTTGCTGCTGGTCATTAATCAGGTATTAATCCCTTATGTCATCGCTGTCTTTATGTTAAGATTGATTTCCGGCATTCTTATTTTAAATGCAGGGATGAACCGTTTGAATGAAAAGAATTTATTACTATTTTCGCTATTGTTTGATATATTTGTGCCGATATTCA
>SLOS01000194.1 GCA_007132365.1 Bacteroidales bacterium
AATAGACACGGGCAAAGTTTTAATATCCCCGATAACCAATAAACGGACATTATTCTTAATTAGTGTTTCTGTTTCTGAGTTAATCGTCGAAACCATCAGGTTCATAAGTGCATCTATCTCCTCTTTGGGCCTGCACCAGTTCTCTTTCGAAAAGGCATAGAGGGTAAGGTATTTTACTCCCAGTCCCCCGGCTCCTTCGACCGTATCCTTGACAGCGGTTATCCCGTGTTGATGCCCGAAGATCCTGTGAGAACCTCTCTCTTTAGCCCAACGACCGTTTCCATCCATTATGATGGCAATATGGCATGGCAATTTTGATCTGTCTATCCTGTCTATAAGCTCAGTCATAAAAAATGATCATTAATCCCAGTAAACCGGGCAGTCCCCTCTGCGTTCAAAGGGTTTTATTGTGATAAAAAATCCGGCCAAAGATACCCAATCATTATTATGCAACAAAGAGGGTGAATTAAATTGTCCAAAACTTTTTACACCGTCAATATCATCTGAAAAACTCTTCTTCAAAATCCATTCCATCCCGATAGTCACTTTCCTGCTCAGGCCATACTTTATCCCGCCACCGAAGGGCACATTCAGATAATTTGCAGCAATGCCTCCCGATGCGGGCATGAACGTATATGCAAGTCCCGCTGTAATGAAGGTACTGATAGGTCTGGCGAAGATAGTTACCTTGAATGGCTGAAAACTGAATTCACCCTGAAGTGAAAAATCATAAAAATTGTTAATAAAGGCAGCTTGTCTTGTCTGATGAAGGATATTACTGAAATCCAGGTCATCACCCCTGACTTGTCCGTAATTCAGGTTAGCCCTTATAGAGTAGTGTTCATCTATATTATATTTGAATATGGCACCAAAGGCCGGCGAGAGTCTGTAAAAATGCCGGGATGTATTTATATTCCCCCTGTAATATGATGTTCCGCCGAATATTCCTATATCCAGGTTGTTGGCGGGGAAAGCCTGGTGGACAGCAACAGACACTAAAAGAAATACAGCTAAAGTTCTCATTTTATTTTTTAAATTGCAGAAAAGATACAATTCATCATATATCCCCCAGGCCCAGTCCGGGCAGTCTGTATATTATCTGAACAGTGGTGAGGTAATAAATATCATTGGAGCTTGCGAAGGGACTTGTAAAACCATCAAGGTAATCATTCAGGGCATACCGTCCCCCAATCTCAAATCCTATATCAATCCTGTTGCTTATACCGAGCTTTGCTCCAGCACCGACAGGAAGCACCATCGTTACCATTCCATGTTCAATATTATCTCTTTCCTGTCTGTCCCTGAGATTATCATTCGGCATAACATGATATATCACTGCACCTGCACCTGCAAACAGATATGCTGAAAATGTGCCGTAATTCCGTACCAGTCCCTGCCTGTTCACTCCTCTAAGTAACATTTTATCCCTTACGGGGAAAAACTCTATCCTTGCCAGGGGTTCAAAAATAATAGTGTTGAAAACATAACCCCTTACTTCATTTCTGCCCCCGGTGTCGTCGCCACTGAGCCATCCAAGGGCCAGGCTCCCGCTCACTCCAAAGTAATCTGAAGGAAAATGTCTTAATCCTGCTATAATTCCGGGTCTTGACCTGAAGATGTCAAGATCTTTTAATCCGTACCATGTATTTTCATCAGCCGACCCACCGATATCCCCGAAATAGCTTGTGGTCCCTATTCCGGTATAGAACTCATAGGGCATAGCTCTCCAGTCGGCGCCCCGGGCAGGGTAAGCAAGAATCAGTATCAGCAAATAAAACTGCACAAATTTAGGCTGCATAGCTTTTTTTAAGAACTACAAATTTAGAAAAAATAATGGTATTTTATCATTCGCTGATTTCAATATTATGCGGAGCTTGCTGATCTGCAAGGAAAAACAGCAACAGGCCTTTAATTCCTTTTATCTGCCCCCCACATGAGCTTGCTTCGAAGGGTCGTATAGAAGTCATGATGGTCAAGTCTTACAAGCGAGATGTTGAAATCTGATATTTTGAGTACAATTTCGGTTTCGGACGGGAGGATAGCTGACCTGTAATCCATTGAAAGCAGGAACTCACTGTTTCTGCTGTTGACTTTCAGGCGTATGGTGTTATTGTCAGGTATGACAATGGGCCTGACAGTAAGATTATGCGGAGCTATGGGTGAAATGATTATTCCCCGGATTTCGGAGGTGAGCAGCGGGCCTCCAACGCTAAGTGAATATGCCGTCGAACCGGTGGGTGTCGAAATAATCAATCCGTCAGCCCAGTATGAATTAAGAAAATCATTGTTCAACCATGCCTGAATGGTTATCATTGTTGAATCTTTTTTTTGCAGGGTAAATTCATTCAGGGCAAAAGGGAAATCACCGAAGGTGTCGCCGGCAGAGACAAGTTCCAGCAGGCTCCTTTTTTCAATACTGTATTTGCGGGACAGCAGTGCATCAACCGCCATGTCTGTGTCGATGCCTGAAATGCTGGCCAGAAAACCAAGCTTGCCGCTGTTGATACCCATTACTGGGATTCCTGAATCCCTGACAACGTTTATTGTTTCCAGGATTGTGCCGTCTCCGCCGATGGAAAAAACAAAATCGGTTTTCATTTCAAGGTCTTTATACGAAGTGAACAGTTTTTCAGGTTTGGGATCAAGGCCCGCTTCATTTTGCATGAACAGAAAAAAAGGTTTGTACATGCTTATCCTGATATTATTGTTTCTTAGCCGGTCAAGGAGTTTCTCTGCAAAAGGCCTGAACTGAATACCGAATTGCCGGCCATAAAGAGCGATATGCATTTCAAATAGGTTTAGATATTCAGATAACGCATGAATTGTTCATATCTGTTTTGGTAAAAACTGTCGGGGTTTTCATCATCCATAAAGGAAGCCTTGATGTGATAGTTATAACGGTCGAAAGTTTTAAGAATTGAAGTGAGATCAGAATTGTTAATCTTGAGGGTTACCTCCATGATAGTGCTCTCTTCAATGTTTGTAATATACATACTCAGAATCCGTGCATTGTTGCTTTCAACTATCTGGGCGATCTGGCTGAGCGAATAGTCATGATGGTTCATCTCCAGTACTATGAGGCCGCCGGGTGCTTTGACCGCCGTGAGGGACGCAAACTGTGAAAGAAGATCGTTCTGCCCGATCAGCCCGATATAGTTTTTTTTATCATCCAGAACAGGTATTACGGTAAGCTTGAGCCGTGAAGCAATCTCAATTACCTCATAAATATGCTGCCCGGCCATTACATAGGGACTGAAAAGGGAGAGTTTGTGGTTTCCGATAGGTTCGTCCATCATCCCCAGATCATATATGTCATTGTCAGAAATAAGTCCGAGAAATTCCTGGTTGTTAACTATGGGAAGATGGGATATTCGGAATATTTCCATCCAGCTCAGGGCCCGGGCACCCGTGTCGGAAGTCCGCAAAGCCGGAATTACATCTGATACAAGATCTTTAGCCAGCATACCAGTTTTAATTGTTGTAAATAAGCATTATTTTTACATTCTCACTGAACAGACAACAAACAATATGCCATGACCAGATTAAGTGTAAATATAAATAAAATTGCTACACTCAGAAATGCAAGAGGCGGAAATATTCCTGATGTGCTGAAATCTGCCATCGATTGCCAGAGGTTTGGGGCACATGGCATTACCGTTCATCCACGGCCTGATGAGCGGCATATAAGGTACCAGGATGTTAGGGATATAAAGCCTTATATAATAACTGAGCTCAATATTGAGGGATACCCCTCAGAACCTTTCATTGATCTGGTTTTATCAGTAATGCCTGATCAGGTGACACTGGTGCCCGATCCGCCTGATGCAATTACCTCTGATCAGGGCTGGGACACGATATCTGAAAAGCAGTTTTTGTCTGAAGTGATTTCTGTTTTCCGGTCACATGGGGTAAGGACATCCATATTTCTGGGGACTGATCCCGGGCATATTGAACAGGCGGCGAATACCGGGACAGACAGAATAGAGCTCTACACCGAGCCTTACGCCGCCGGTTATCCTTCCGGCCGTGAAAAAGCAATTGAGCCATTTGTTAAAGCTGCCATTCTGGCGGGTGAACTCGGACTCGGACTGAATGCAGGACATGACCTTAGTCTTGAAAACCTTAAATATTTTGCCGATAATATTCCCGGCCTTCTTGAGGTTTCAATCGGGCATGCGCTAATATCCGATGCCCTTTATTTCGGCCTTGAGAATAGTATACAGATGTATTTAAGGCAGCTCGAACAAACGGGCCTGTAAACCTTACAGCTTTACGAGCCTGCACTAATCAACCAATATTAAAGGTTATGAAATTATTTTACAGAAAGCTCGGATCCGGTAAGCCTATCATGGTATTGCACGGGTTGTACGGATCATCTGACAACTGGCTCAGCATAGGAAAATCACTTTCAGGGTATTTTGAAGTGTACCTTGTAGATCTGCGAAATCATGGACGTTCTCCTCATCATGACAGCCATAATTATGAACTGATCCGTGACGATATTCGGGGACTGATGGATGATCTGGGACTTGAGAAAGCTATACTGGCAGGCCATTCCATGGGAGGGAAGGCAGTTATGTGCTTTGCCCAGCATAACCCTGACCGCGTGGAGCGGCTTATTATTATCGATATTGCCCCGAAATCATATAAAGATCTTTACCGCAAAGAGCGCCTCAGCCATTATGATATACTCAAAGCTATGAAAGATGTGGATTTCTCATCCGTGTCTGCACGAAGGGATGTTGAACATATGCTTGCAGATGTGATCAGATCCCCCAGGATAAGAAGTTTTCTGATGAAAAATCTTGACCGGGACGAGGAGGGTAAATATCATTGGACCCTGAACCTGGATGTAATAATCAGGGAGCTTGACAATATTATGGATGGTGTCAACCGGAACTGCTTTAATCCGGCATTTCCTGTGACCGGCATTCCCGCACTGTTTATAAGAGGCGGGAAGTCTCCCTACATACTCGATGAAGACATGGATTTTATCGAAAAGATATTCCCGTCTGCGAAACTGTTAACCATAAAAAACGCCGGGCACTGGCTACATGCTGAGCAACCAGGTGCATTTACAGAAGCTGTCAGGAAATTTGCCCTTCAATGACCAATTTTAAATAGATTTTCTGATGAGAGGTTTATATCCTTTAAAATTCAACCCTATTCCCCGTGAAATGATATGGGGTGGCGGCAGTCTGCGAAAACTTTTCAACAAGCCCTTCCCGGCTGAATCAAAAATAGGGGAAAGCTGGGAGATATCGGCAGTTAAGGATAAGATATCAGTTGTCAGCAACGGGTTTCTTGAGGGAAACAACCTTCAGGAGCTGATAGAGGTTTATATGGGTGATCTTGTCGGGGATAAGATCTATGAGAGCTTCGGGAACGAGTTTCCTCTCCTGGTAAAACTTATTGATGCGCAGGATGATCTGTCAATACAGGTACATCCCGGCGATGAACTTGCGGCACTTCGCCACAACGGCCGTGGTAAGACGGAGATGTGGTATGTTCTCGAAGCCGAACCCGGGGCAAAGCTGATATCCGGATTTAACCGGGAAGTTAACAGGAAGCTGTTTATGGAAAAATTGGAAAATGGCAAGCTGCTCGATATTATGAATGTGGAAAAGGTTAAACCGGGAGATGTTTTTTTTATGCCGGCAGGAAGGGTCCATGCAATTTGCAAGGGCATCGTGCTTGCAGAGATACAGCAGACCTCCGATATTACCTACAGATTGTATGACTGGGAGAGGGTGGATGCATCAGGCAAACCGCGCCAGCTGCACCTTGACCTTGCGATGGATGCAATTGATTTCAATGCTTACGGCGATTACAGGACAATTGTTGAAGAAAAACAGAACAGCCCTGTTTTACTGGCCGAATGTCAGTATTTTACCACACATCTGATTGGTTTTGAAGGAAAGATGGTGAGGGACTACAGTCTGCTGGATTCATTTGTTATCTATATTTGCACGGAAGGTGAATTCATTCTTGACGATGGCAAGGTGCCAACAGGGGTCATGAAAGGTGATACAATTCTTATACCTGCAATTACCGGGGAGGTGATCCTCGAATCATTGGCAGGTTCTGAATTACTTGAGGTCTTTATAAAGACTTAAAAGGGGAATTGGCAGGAACTGATACGTTATGGTAATTAAAAGCGCCGAATTTATTAAGAGCTCAGCAAGGGCCGATCAGTGCCCTCCTCCGGATTTCCCTGAGTATGCTTTCATTGGCAGGTCAAATGTTGGCAAATCAACGTTGATCAATATGCTTGCAGGGACTAAAAAACTTGCCAAAACTTCATCAACACCCGGTAAAACCCGCCTGATAAATCATTTTCTGATCAATGGACGGTGGTACCTTGTGGATCTTCCCGGATACGGTTATGCAAGGGCTCCCCGGGATCTTCGCAGGGGAATGAGCAAACTTATAAGCAAATACATTGAAAACAGAACAAACCTGGTATGCCTTTTCCTTTTGATTGATTCCCGCCATTCTCCTTTACCTGCCGACCTCTCATTCATCCAGTCACTCGGGGAAAACCGGGTACCGTTTGTTCTTGTTTTTACAAAATGCGATAAATTGTCTGCCGGTCAGCTTGACAGCAATCTGAATACCTACTTCAGGCATCTGGAAAGGAACTGGGAAACGCTGCCCCGGTATTTTTGCACATCGGCCCTGCAAAAGAGAGGAAAAGATGAGATCCTTGAATTTATAAGCAATACAAATAATGCAATGATCTAACGGTTTGATAAATAATTATAAGTCCTGAGGTATCATTAGAAGATATGAATAGTTTTATTTTGTGTTAGGTGATATTTCAATTTTCTAATGATAATAACTACTTTTGCATACCTGAATCGAATTATATTATTAATAACTGAAATCCCCGAAGATGCCCGACAAAGCCCCTATTAAATTCTTTTCAGGCGAGGCTTCACTGTATCTTGCCAGCAAAATTGCCCGTAATTATGGTCGGGAACTTGGTAAATCCTCTGTAATAAAATTCAGTGACGGAGAGTTTCAACCCTGTTTTGATGAATCTGTAAGGGGGTGTGTGGTGTTTATTATTCAATCAACCTTTCCTCCCTC
>SLOS01000406.1 GCA_007132365.1 Bacteroidales bacterium
CGGTATCACAGTTGCTTGATCAGGAAGAAATTGACCGGATAGTCCAGAAGACCCGACAGGGAGGCGGTGATCTTGTAAAACTTATTGGCACCTCTGCCTGGTATGCACCCGGAGCTGCAGCCGCACTTATGGTAGAGGCAATTGCACATGACCAGCACCGTATTTTTTCAATCTGTGCTTATGTTAGCGGAGAATACGGTATCAGGGATCTTTATCTTGGTGTTCCCGTTAAGCTGGGTAGAACAGGTGTAGAACAGGTCCTGGAAATAGAGCTGGATGAAAATGAAAAACAACTTCTTCATGATTCGGCCTGTTCTGTCCGCAGGTTAAAGAAAACACTTGACGACATGAATCTATTCTGACCTTATCAGCCATCCGCGCAGATCCCGGGATTATCGCAAGAAAACCGGTCTCTTTTAAAATAAAAAAGCAATTGTAAAGTTTTAGACATAAGGCTTATTTGGTTGCTGTTAAACGTGGCGTTTACAAAAAAAAATAATATATTTGCGCCACAATTCAGGAGTTGGCAAAATAGTCATTATCTATAAATAAACTAAGAAATGCAGAACAAAGGAGCAGTGAAACTGCTGGCAATTGCTTTGGCCCTGGTGAGCTTCTACCAGTTAACTTTTACTTATGTTACAAGGAAAGTAGAAAGAGAGGCAGCTGCATATGCACAGGGAGACCCGGTAAGGGAAGAGGCTTACCTGGACTCGATGATGAGGGAGGTTGTTTACAATTTTCTGGGCATCCGGCAATATACCTACAGGGAAGCCAAGGAGAGAGAGATAAATCTGGGACTGGACCTGCGTGGAGGGATGAACGTTACCCTTGAGGTCTCTTCCTATGAGATAATAAGGGCGCTTTCCAATTACAGCACTGACCCCACTTTCGTTGAAGCACTTAACCTGGCCCGTGAATACCAGAGAACAAGCACCGAAGATTTCATTACCCTCTTTGGCAGGGCCTTTGAGACAGTTGATCCGAACGCACAGCTGGCTGCCATATTCAGCACTGTTGAACTAAGGGACAGGATCAGCTTTAATTCGACCAACCAGGAGGTTCTTAACGTGATCCGGCGTGAGGCGGAGAATGCAATAGACAACTCCTTTAACATACTTCGCAGCCGGATCGACCGGTTCGGTGTTGCCCAGCCCAATATACAGAAACTGGAAACACACGGCCGTATTCTTGTAGAGCTACCCGGGGTTAAAGAACCGGAAAGGGTAAGGTCGCTGCTCCAGGGTACGGCAAATCTTGAATTCTGGGAAACATTTGAAAATCAGGAAATATATCCTTACCTGCTTCAGGCAAACGAACGCATTAAAGAGATAGAGGAAGCCCGCAGAGCACTGGCAAGACCCGGAGAACCTGCTGAAACTGTCGATCCCGATGAGCCGGAACTCCTCGATGAACTGACACGGGCAGAAGAACTCAGTGCCCGGGAAGAATCTCTGCTTGATCTGCTTGAAAGGGATACAACAGAGATTGATCCGGACATGACACCTGACCAGATGATGGCGGACTTTCCGCTGTTCAGCATACTTAATCCGAGCACAGGTCCCGACGGGCAGCTTATGGGCGGTTCTGTCATAGGCATAGCAGAATACCGTGATACCGCAAGGGTCAATGAATACCTCAACATGCCCCAGGTACGCCAGCTTTTTCCCCGGAACATCCGGTTTTACTGGGGAGTCAAACCTCCGCGCTGGGATGCCACCGAGTCATTTCATGAGCTCCATGCCATAAAGGTTACCAGCCGGGACGGGAGGCCCCCCCTTGACGGAGATGTTATTACTGATGCCAGGGTGGAATTCGGGCACACACAGGCTACGGCTGAAGTTACCATGGCAATGAATGCAGAAGGTGCAAGGATATGGGCAAGGCTCACAAGGGATAATGTTGGTCAAAGCATAGCTATCGTTCTGGATGACTATGTTTACTCTGCCCCAAGGGTTAACCAGGAGATTACCGGCGGCAGGTCACAGATTACCGGCGACTTTTCCATACAGGAAGCCCAGGACCTTGCAAACGTTCTGAGGTCAGGTGCTTTGCCGGCCCCGGCAAGAATCATCCAGGAGGCCATAGTTGGACCGTCTCTCGGTCAGGAGGCTATCAGTGCCGGGCTCAGCTCCTTTCTGATCGCCTTTTTTGTAGTACTGATCTACATGGTAATATACTACAGCAGAAAAGCAGGCCTGGTGGCCGACATAGCCCTTATAATCAACATGTTCTTTATTATGGGAGTGCTGGCCTCACTGGGAGCAACACTCACACTGCCGGGTATTGCCGGTATCGTTCTGACAATCGGGATGTCGGTTGATGCCAATGTTCTGATCTTCGAAAGGATCAGGGAAGAGATAAAATCAGGAAAAGGCTTGCGGCTTGCCGTATCGGACGGTTACAAAAATGCATACTCTGCCATAATTGACGCCAATGTCACTACGCTGCTAACCGGTATTATCCTTTACATATTCGGAACAGGCCCCATCCAGGGTTTTGCAACAACACTGGTTATTGGCATATGTACCTCCCTGTTCTCAGCTATTTTTATTACCAGGCTGATTTTCCTCTGGTTCCTTGACAGGAACAAAACAATCACCTTCGCAACAAGGCTTACACAGGATGCCTTCAAGAATGTTCATATCAGATTTATTGAAAAGCGAAAGATTTTTTATGTTGTTTCAGGAGTAATCATTGCCATTGGCATTGCCTCCCTGTTTACCAGGGGACTGAGCCAGGGAATTGACTTCACCGGGGGACGGACCTACATCGTTCGTTTTGACGAAAACGTCAACACCACAGAAATACAAAGTTCACTCTTCAATGTCTTTGGAGAGGGAACAGCAGTCATAACCTTCGGGGGAGATGACCAGATAAGGGTCTCTACCAACTTCAGGATTGATGAGGTGGATCCTGAGGTTGACCAGGAGATAGAGGAGCTGCTTTATCAGGGTTTAAGTCCCTATCTTGGAGAAGATGTCACCTTTGCACAGTTTATGAGCGATTATCGCCAGCGATCTGAGAAGGTCGGGCCTTCAATTGCCCAGGATATAAAGGTGCAGGCTGTATATGCAATTTTCTTTGCACTTTTAATTATGTTTCTCTATATGTTTATCCGGTTCAAGAACTGGCAGTTCGGACTGGGTGCTGTTTCAGCGGTAGGGCATGATGTTCTGATTGTACTGGGGATATTCTCCATCGCCCACGGAATATTGCCATTCTCTCTCGAGATAGACCAGGCATTTATCGCAGCCATACTGACCGTGGTGGGATACTCGATAAACGATACCGTAGTTGTGTTTGACCGGATCAGGGAGTATTTCAAGCTCTATCCCAAAAGGGAAAGAAGCGAAGTCTATAATCTGGCACTTAACAGCACCTTAAGCCGGACCTTCAGCACCTCGCTGAGCACATTCTTTGTTTTACTTGCTATTTTCCTCTTTGGCGGGGAGGTAATCCGCGGATTTATCTTTGCTCTCCTTATTGGTGTTGTTGTAGGTACATATTCATCGCTTTTCATTGCAACACCAGTGGTATTTGATTCGATCGGAAGGCTGAAAAAGGTAAGGCAAAGGCAGGCACAATTGCAAACACAAAGGCAGTCACAAAAGCAGACACAAAGGCAGGCACAATTACAAACACAAAAGCAGGCGAGATGATGGCGAGCATACTGTTTATAAGTGGTTCGGAGGTATTCATTGTTCTTATTGTCGTATTGCTTCTTTTTGGATCCAAAAAAATCCCCGAACTGGCCAAGGGACTCGGCAAAGGAATGAAAGAATTCAAAAGGGCAACCGAGGATATCAAAAGAGAGCTTCACGATAGCACATCCGGCATCCGCGAAAGCGCAAATGAGATCCGAAGGGACATTGACGAGGTGACAAATAAGATTGGAGACACATCGGATATTCGTGAAAACACCCATGAGATCCGAAAGGATATGGATCAGTTGAAAAGCAAGATCGATGATATTGACATACCTGAGAACCCAAAAGCCCCGGAGAGCGTGAAAACCCACGATTCCCAGGTTAACCCCGAAGCCCCGGAGAGCGGAAAAAGTCACGACACACCGGTAGACCCCGAAGCCCCGGAGGAGATTAACAGGGACAAAGACCAGGTTGATTGAGCCGTCAGAATAACTCCTCTTTATGTGACAGGATTATTTAACGGTGTTATTGACAACAAAAAATATTAAGAGGGTAAAGATTGCCTGAAATTAATTAATTTCAAGCAATCTTTTTACTTTTAACCCGGATTACCAATGGATATCTTATGGATTATTTTTACCTGATACTGGGATTTACCGTATTGCTCATCAGTGGCGACCTGCTGGTAAAAAGCGGTGTGGCACTTTCCAGCCATTTCCGTATTTCCACTCTTGTAATAGGAGTTACAGTTGTATCATTGGGCACCTCTGCACCGGAGCTTGTAGTTAGTATAGGTGCCGCCCTGAAAAACCACCCTGATATCGCAATTGGTAACGTTATCGGGTCAAACATTTCAAATATTGCCCTGGTTCTAGGCCTTACAGCGATAATTATTAAAATACCCGTAAGTAAAACAACTGTAAGGTTTGACTGGCCTTATATGATGTTTGCCAGTATTCTGTTTTACCTGTTCGTGATAAACGGAAGACTTTCATTTCCTGAGGGGCTCATATTCATTATCCTTCTGCTGGTTTTCATATTCTGGTCAATCCGCCAGTCCAGGCTTGAAATGTCACGTATCGAGCATGTTTTTGAAAAAGCCCGTTACTCTCTCGCCCTGTCAGTAATTCTGCTTGTTCTCTCTTCAGCAGGCCTTTTTATCGGGGCCTCCTGGCTTGTAGATGGCGCAGAATCAATTGCCCTCAGGTTTGGCGTAAGTGAAAGGGTCATTTCAGTAACCATCATTGCTTTCGGTACAAGTGTGCCTGAACTGGCTACTTCGTTTATAGCGGCTTTAAAGAAACAACTGGATGTATCTATCGGGAACATAATCGGATCAAATATTTTTAATATCCTGGGAATTCTGGGTGCCACCAGCATGATAAAGACCCTGACGGTAAACATAGAAATGAAATTCGATGTCCTCTGGATGCTGGCATTATCGATCCTGCTGTTATTATTTATGCTGCCCTGCGGTAAAGCTTTCATTAACCGCTGGAAAGGGATAGCCCTTTTAGTGACATATATATTCTATATTTTTATCGTTTTCAGAACTTGACCTGGTATTAAAAACAGAAATAATCAATGCACGCTTCAATGATCAAAGCAGAAAAAATAAGCAAATCGTACGGACAACTGCTGGTTCTGAAAGGGATTGACCTCAGCGTCGAAAAAGGGGAGGTAATATCTATCGTAGGTGCAAGCGGTGCGGGTAAAACCACCTTTCTCCAGATACTGGGCACTTTGAGTAAACCTGATAATGGCCGGGTAATAATCAACAACACCGATTACAGGACCCTTAACGACAAACAGCTGGCCGCATTCAGGAACAGGAACATCGGCTTTGTATTTCAGTTTCATCACCTGTTACCTGAGTTCACTGCTTTCGAAAATGTCTGCATACCTGCACATATTGCAAAAATACCGGTTAATGAAGCAGAGGAGAAAGCACGGGAAATACTTGGTTTCCTGAATCTTGGCGACCGGATGGATCATAAGCCGAAAGAGTTGTCGGGAGGTGAACAGCAAAGGGTAGCCGTTGCAAGGGCATTGATAAACGACCCTGCAGTACTGCTTGCGGATGAGCCATCGGGCAACCTGGATTCCAAAAATAAAAATGAGCTTCACAGTCTCTTTTTTTCCCTCCGTAAAAAATTCAACCAGACCATCATCATAGTAACTCATGATATGGGTCTTGCCCAAATGGCCGACAGGTGCCTGACCATGCATGACGGAAAAATAGTGGATGAAAAAAAGAAACAGATGCGGGATCGAAAATCATAAATCTGATTATGAGCCATTTGCCCATAAATGAGCTGAAAGACTTTCTGGATGAAAAATACCGGCAGTATAACCGTATTGAATTTATCACTTCAGACCCGGTAAGCATACCCCACTCCTTCACAGAAGAGAATGATATTGAAATATCAGCGTTCCTGTCTGCCATCATTGCCTGGGGTCAGCGCAGAACCATAATAAATAATGCCAGGCAACTGATGGAACTGATGGGAAACAGTCCGCATCAATTCATAATGTCAGCTTCAAAAGCAGACACGGCTCCACTTAAAAAATTTAAGCACAGGACATTCAATGGCGAAGACCTGCTCTATTTCATTCAGTCACTGCAAAACATTTACCGCAACCATGGCGGGATGAAAAGTGTTTTTGAGGAACTCTATCTTCAGAACCGTTCAATTTACCATACAATATGCCGGTTCCGCAGCCTGTTCCTCTCTTTGCCCCACCCCGGCAGGACCAGTAAGCACATTTCAAACCCCGGAAAAGGGTCATCAGCGAAAAGGATAAACATGTTCCTGCGCTGGATGGTAAGGAAAGACAAAAACGGAGTGGATTTCGGCATATGGAAAAGTATTGACACTAATGCTCTGCAGGTGCCCCTGGATGTGCATACAGGGAATGTGTCGAGGAAACTGGGCCTGCTGCAGCGAACGCAAAACGACTGGAAGGCTGTTGAGGAGCTTACCGGGGCATTGCGGACTTTCGACAGGGATGACCCTGTTAAATATGACTTCGCCCTTTTCGGGCTAGGTGTTTTTGAAAAATTCTGAGCTGCAATGGCAAGTGACCATTTCCGTTTCAGACAGTTCACAATATACCATGACAGATGTGCCATGAAGGTGGGCACCGACGGGGTACTGCTTGGTGCGTGGTGCAATGTTGACGGGGCGAATACAGTGCTGGATGTCGGTACGGGCAGCGGACTTATTGCCCTGATGATTGCACAGAGAAACCATAACTGTATTGTTGATGCTGTTGAAATTGACAGGCCCTCATTCCTTCAGGCATCGGAAAATGCCGCCTTCTGCCGCTGGAGTAAAAGGATCAGGATCCATCACACCTCATTCAATGATTATCATAAAAAGCAGAGAAAAGGTTATGATCTGATAGTTTCAAACCCGCCCTGGTTTAAGA
>SLOS01000189.1 GCA_007132365.1 Bacteroidales bacterium
ATTGATGAGGATACCGGTGCCTTCAATGCCATTATGGATGCCTATTCAATGCCTAAAACGACAGAAGAGGAAAAATCACTGCGAAACAAGGCTGTTCAGGATGCCACCAGATATGCGACGGAGGTTCCTTTCCGTATTATGGAAACAGCATATAAATCCCTTGAAGTAATCAAAGCAATGGCTGAGAGCGGTATTCCCAATTCGGTTACTGATGCGGGGGTGGGCGCAATGGCAATCAGGTCATGTGTTTTGGGGGCCTTTCTGAATGTTCGTATAAATGCAGGGGGACTGGAGGACAGGGAGTATGTCGATTCACTAATAGCAAAGGCTGCAGAAATAGAAAGAAAAACAATTGAATCTGAAAAGGAGATAATTAGTATTGTTAATAACAGGATCTCCTTATAAGTCACTGTGTGTAATTTTACGCAGAAAAAATTTAATGTACATTTCTTCTGTAAAAAAGAGCCAAAATTTTGTTCAAAAAATACAAAATTTTAACTTACAGGAGGAAACGCTTCGCTTTCCGACGAAATTTTTTTCATTCGTCCATGTGTAATTTTAAATGAAAAAAATTTCATCTACATTTGTAGGTTTCAAATTTTGACAGGAACTGTTTTTGTTGCCAGATGGCCTGAACAGTCCAAGGTACTCATGACAATATTTTTTTAATGGAGGATTTTAAGGTCAATCATCTTCGTGAACTGGAATCCGAATCAATTTACGTGATAAGGGAGGTGGCGGCACAGTTTGAGCGTCCGACTCTCCTGTTTTCAGGGGGGAAAGATTCAATAGTATTGTTTCATCTTGCCAGGAAGGCATTCTGGCCTGCGAGGGTGCCCTTCCCTATGCTTCATATAGATACGGGGCATAACTTCCAGGAAACCCTTGATTTCCGTGATGATCTGATGGAGAAAACAGGCGCTACATGCATTGCGAGGCTGGTTCAGGATTCGATTGATAATGGCAGGGTCATGGAGGAAAAAGGCGTGAATGCCAGCCGAAATGTATTGCAGACTGTCACATTACTTGATGCAATTGAGGAGCATAAGTTTGACTGTGCCATGGGTGGAGGACGCAGGGATGAGGAGAAAGCCCGTGCAAAGGAGAGGTTCTTTTCACATCGTGATGAATTTGGCCAGTGGGATCCGAAGAACCAGCGACCTGAACTATGGAACATTTTCAACGGACGTAAACTGATTGGCGAACATTTCCGGGTTTTTCCCATCAGCAACTGGACCGAACTGGATGTCTGGCAATATATCTTTATGGAAAACATTGAAATTCCCTGCCTCTATTTTACTCATAAGCGAAAGGTGTTTAACCGTGATGGTGTATGGCTTGCCTGGGCTCCTTTTATGCAGTTAAGGGAAAGTGAGAAGGTTGAGATAAGGGATGTCCGGTGCCGTACGATCGGAGATATTACCTGTACCGGGGTGACCCTTTCCACTGCCGATACAATTGAAGATATAATAGTTGAAATCGCTGCCACACGGGTTACTGAGAGGGGGGGGCGTTATGATGATAAACGTTCTGATGCAGCGATGGAAGACAGGAAAAAAGAGGGGTATTTCTGATGACTGAACCTGCACCCGGATACCTTGATATGGAACTCATGCGCTTCACCACAGCGGGAAGTGTTGATGACGGAAAAAGCACCCTTATAGGCCGGCTTCTGTATGACAGCAAGGCCATATTTGAAGACCAGATGGAGGCAATAACCTCTGCGAGTATGAGAAAAGGTGATGAGGAGGTTAACCTGGCATTGCTGACTGACGGACTGAGGGCAGAACGGGAACAGGGGATCACCATTGATGTTGCTTACAGGTACTTTGCCACACCAAAACGGAAATTTATAATTGCCGACACTCCGGGCCATATTCAATATACCCGGAATATGGTGACCGGTGCCACAACTGCAAACCTGGCACTTATTCTTGTGGATGCACGCCACGGAATTATAGAACAGACACTGAGACATGCATATATCGCCTCCCTGTTGCAGATTCCTCATGTTGTGATCTGTGTCAACAAAATGGACCTGGCCGGATTCAGCCAGAAGGTTTTCGAACAGATCAGGGGTCAGTTCCTTAAATATGCAGGAAAGTTGGATATCAAGGATGTCAGGTTTGTTCCCATAAGTGCAAAATTTGGGGACAATGTTGTAGATCGCTCACGGAATACCGGTTGGTATGAAGGTCCGACTTTGATGTATCTCCTTGAAAATATTTATATAGCTGGTGATCTGAACCTGGTAGATGTGAGATTCCCTGTTCAGTACGTTATCAGGCCTCAGTCAGATAGTTTTCATGATTACAGAGGTTATGCCGGCAGACTCGCCGGGGGGATAATGAAGAAGGGGGACAGGGTTAAGGTTCTGCCATCCGGACTGGTTTCCAGGATTAAAAGCATTGATATGTTCAACACAAGCCTCGATGCTGCTTTCGCCCCCCAGTCCGTTTCAATTACCCTTGAGGATGATCTGGATATAAGCCGCGGAGATTTGCTTACAGGAGTAAAAAACGGTCCTCATTGCGGACAGGATATACGGCTTATGATTTGCTGGCTGAACCAGAAACCGATGCAGCTCAGCGGCAAATATGCTGTAAAGCATACCACCAGGGATGTGCGTTGTATTGTAAGGGAGGTTGACTATAAGATGAACATAAATACACTGGAAAAGGATTACGAGGATAAAGCAGTTGGACTTAATGATATTGCATGTATCGGCATCAGGACCACCAAACCGCTTTTTCATGACCCTTACCGCCTGAACAGGACAACCGGCAGCCTGATCCTTATAGATGAGGGGACTAATGAAACAGTAGGTGCGGGTATGATAATATGATTTTTACTGCCTGGCAGGAATTATTATACCCATTTCTCCGTGTGTAATTTTCAATGAAAAAAATTTCATCTACATTTTTTATGTTGTTCCGGGATTAAGGATTATTTAACAATAGATTATTCGGTGTCTCCGGTTTTTTTTGTAATTTTGTCTACAATTATTTATATATTTTAATATTTAATAAGTTGAATTACGAATTATGAAAAAATCGGGTCTTGCTTTATTAACATTATTATTTCTGATCTTTATCGGATCCTGTACAACCGATGAGGATCCAAATCCCAGAAATATCATTTTGCTAATCGGTGACGGCATGAGTTTTGCCCATTTTCAGGCAGGTATGCTGGCCAGTGAAAATCCGTTGAATCTTGAACAATTCAGGCACATCGGGTTTATTCATACATCCTCGGCGAATAGTTTTGTTACAGATTCCGGTGCTGCCGGAACAGCTCTTGCCACCGGGGTGAAAACAAATAACGGCCATATCGGAATGGATCCGGACCAAAACCCTGTTAGAAGTATTTTACATATCGCATCTGACAATGGCCTGTCCACCGGTATAGTTGCAAGCTGCGCAGTAACACATGCCACGCCTGCGGCATTTATTGCAAATCAGCCCAGCAGGAATATGGCGGAAGCCATAGCCCTCGATTATCTCAATTCCGGCGTTGATGTTTTTATCGGAGGGGGTCGTAACCATTTTGAAAACAGAGAAGATGGGCGTAACCTTCTCAATGAGCTTGAGTCGGCCGGATACAAAATGGCCTACAGTATGGATGAGGTAATAGGCGTAAGTTCCGGAAGGCTTGCAGGCCTTGTTGCTGAAGGCCATCCTCCAAGGTACTCTGAAAACAGGGGTAATATGCTTCCTGATGGTACTGAGGTTACAATTAATATTCTCAACGAAAACCGGAAAGGGTTTTTCCTGATGGTTGAGGGTGCCCAGATAGACTGGGGTGGCCACGCCAACGATATTGATTATATCGTAAATGAAATGATCGATTTTGACAGGGCTGTTGGTAAAGCTCTTGAATTTGCAAAAAAGGATGGCGAGACACTTGTCATTGTAACAAGCGATCATGATACCGGCGGGATGGCAATTCACGGTTTTGATCCTGAAACACGTGAGGTAACGGCAGGTTGGACCACCGGCGGACATACGGGACTGATACAGCCGGTATTTGCATGGGGTCCGGGTGCAGAACACTTTAATGGTATATATGAGAACACAGGTGTTTTTGATAAAATGCTTGAAGCTTTCGGATTCAGCAAAAACTGACTTCAGTTTAAACATTAACAATCAGGGGCATAATTATACAATTTGTGCTCCTGTTTTTTATGGTAAATTTCCATTAATTTTACCGGAACAAAACCTTGTTGATGGATGACTTGTTCGAAGGAGGAAGAAAGCTGCCTCTGGTAGAGGATTTTTACACTATTCAGGGAGAAGGTTATCATACCGGAAAGGCTGCCTATTTCATACGTCTGGGTGGGTGCGATATCGGTTGCAGCTGGTGTGATGCTAAATTCACCTGGAACAGGGACCTGCATCCCCTGGTGAATACGGATGAAATAATTACAAGAGCTTTGTCATTTCCTGCAATGTCAGTTGTCGTTACCGGCGGAGAACCATCCTCTTATCCACTTGGATATCTTTGCCGGATTCTTAGGGATAATGGCTTGAAAACCTTTATTGAAACATCAGGGGCTTATACCATGACCGGGGAGTGGGACTGGATATGCCTTTCTCCTAAAAAACAGAGTCCCCCCCTGCCTGAAATCTTTAAAAGGGCGGATGAACTAAAGGTGATTGTCTCAGACAGCACAGATCTGGTCTGGGCCGAGGAAAATGCCCTTAAGGTCAGTAAAGACTGTATGCTATATCTGCAACCGGAATGGAGCAGATACGAAAAGGTTGTTTCAGTCGTTATAGAGTATGTTAAGAATAATCCTGTGTGGAACATTTCCCTGCAGGCTCATAAATTTATGCGTATTCCCTGACTGCTTTAGAGATTTATGAAGTTTATGCAACGGTTGTGTCTGTTTTTGCTGGTATTTACGATTACCAGCGGGTTGTTTTCCCAGGAACTTTCTACCGGGAGTAACCGTGCTGCAAGATTTTTTCGTTCAGGATTGCAACAGTATGAGCTTCTGCATTACCAGGAGGCTCTTGAACTTTTTAAAAGAGCTATTGCGGCCGACAGGAATTTTCATGAGGCATATCTCCTTGCTGGTGATGTCTGTTTTGATATGGGAGAATATCGCAAGGCTGCCGGCTATTTCAAACAGGCGGTTACGCTCGATCCGGATTTTTATCCACTGGCCTGGTTAAATATGGGTAATTCATGGATGGCAACCGGCGAATATGAGGAGGCACGGAATTCCTTTATTATCCTTGCATCTCATCCGGGTGTATCTGAAAGGTATCATCGTTTAGCCGATCAGAAGATAAAAAACTGTGATTTTGCCATCAATGCAATACAAAATCCGGTTCCGTTTGATCCGGTCAACATCGGGTCTGCAGTCAACACCGGTGATGATGAGTACTGGCCCACCCTGACTGCAGATGAGCAGACTCTGATATTTACCAGGCAGACAAAACGGAATCCCGCCGGCAGAAGGTTTCCCGGAAATCTGCGGGAGGATTTTTATGTGAGTTACTATGTTAACGGGGAATGGGGTGCGGCAAGGAACATTGGGCCACCGCTGAATTCGGAACTTAATGAAGGTGCTCCTTCGGTAACGGCTGACGGAAGGCATATTTTCTTTACCGCCTGTAACCGGGAGGACGGATTGGGCAGCTGTGACATTTATTTTGCTGAAAGACTGGGTGACAGATGGGGCGAACCGGTTAACCTGGGTTCTCCCGTCAATACTTCATCATGGGAAGCTCAGCCCTCAATCTCACCAGATGGGAAAGTTCTTTATTTTGCCAGTAACCGGCAGGGAGGGCACGGTAAAATGGATCTATGGTATTCACGGATAGCAGCAGATGGAAATTGGGGAAAACCTGTTAACCTGGGAGAGGTTATAAACACTGATGGTAATGAGATGTCACCTTTCATTCACCCTGACAATAAAACATTATATTTTTCCTCCGATGGTCATACAGGAATGGGGGGGTATGATCTTTTTGTTACCCGGAGAAATGATGAGGGTGTGTGGGGTGAGCCTGAAAATCTTGGTTATCCCTTAAATACCCATTATGATGAAATTGGTCTTATAGTTAATGCACGAGGTGACCGGGGATATTTTGCATCTGACAGACTTACCGGGGAGGTGCGTGATATTTACTCTTTTGAACTTCATTCAACAGCCCGTCCACTGGAGGTTTCCTATATGAAAGGAACTGTTTATGATGCCGTTACCCGAAAAAGACTGAATGCCAGCTTTGAGCTTATAGACCTGCTGACCGCTGAAACTGTTATTCAATCCTGGTCTGATCCTGTTACAGGTGAGTTCCTTGTACCGATTGCCACCGGGAGGGACTATGCGTTGAATGTGTCGGGAAGCGGTTACCTGTTCTACTCCGATCATTTTTCACTGAGCGGCTTTGCCCATCAGACCGACCCATATCTGAAGGATGTACCGTTGAATCCCATAAGGGAGGGTGAAAAGACCATTCTGCGAAATATCTTTTTTGAATTCGACAGCTATGAATTAATGTCTGAATCAATTGTCGAACTTGACAAGCTGGTTGAATTCCTGGGTAATAATCCTGATATCCGGGTAAGGATAAATGGTCACACTGACAACATTGGTGATCCTGAATATAATATGGAACTGTCGGAGAGGAGGACAGAGTCTGTTGCCAACTATCTTGCAAGCTCAGGTATCGATATGACCAGGATTGAATATGCGGGTTTCGGAGAGACCATGCCCGTGGCTGACAATGATACGGAAGAGGGCAGGGCTGAAAACAGGCGAACCGAATTTGAGATTATCGGTATTGAGGACAGACAAAATAATTAACCCCGGATCCGTTTCTTTTTTCACCGGGTTTCTGCTTTTACCTCTATAGTGGGGGGAGAGGCAATGTGTTTCTTGACCGTGCACAGGTCTGCTGCCTTTATTACCGCATCCTTGTATTTTTCCGGGAAACTTTCGGGCAGTTGTATATCTATGTTGATTTTGTCAATCAGTCTTTTTTCGGAATTG
>SLOS01000010.1 GCA_007132365.1 Bacteroidales bacterium
AAAAAATGTCTGAAAAGAAGCGATATATTGACGGGATATTCAGAAAAGGATTGTCAGACCATCAAGCCATGCCTCCGGCGGAAGCATGGGAAAAAATTAACTCCCGGCTGGAGCGGGATAATAAAAGAGGCTTTGTTTATGATATTGTCAGAATTGCTGCCGCAGTGTTTATATTATTAGGGTTTGGCGGTGGACTTCTGCAAATTATACGACAGGATAAAGAAGATGACAACTACCTGCCAACCGATAAAACGGAGACAACTTCTTTGCCTGAAATTGCAGATATGCCGGCTCCCCGCCAAACCCCTTTCCATACTGATGATAAGATATTTATTGCTGAAACACCCCGCCTGGAACCGGGTCTGCTATTCCGCGAAAGCCAGGGGTTAAAGGATCTGAAACTCCCGCCGTCAATGAAAGATCCGGGAATAAGGGAACCTCAGCTTCCCGGACCTGTTGTATCAAAGCCTGTTGCTGAAATAGCTTATACTGTTTATGTCGGCGAACCGGTTATCAGAAGAGATATGCCAACGGGCTCATATCCGGTGCAGGATCTTATCAGCTACGAAAAACAGAGGAGATGGAGTGCAGGGGTGATGGCAGCGCCCAGTTATTCATTCCGCTCGTTATCAGCCAGTCATATTTCCTACAAAGAACAGTTCAATAAAATTGAATCGGGTATTGTTTCATTTTCGGGAAGATTTGCAGTCAGTTATATGATTAACGACAGGTTTTCTGTGCAAACAGGCATTGACTTTATGAAAATGGGACAGAATATCCAAAATATGTATATAGTTAATGACCCGGTGGTGATCGCGCTTATAGAATCACGGAGAACAAGAACAAAGCAATCCATCCAACCTGTTCAAAACTCCCTTGGGGAAATTTATAAAACCACCTCAAATGTGATGGTAGCCAATCTGGAGAACATCATATATGATGGTCCCGACGGCATAATATCGGCTTCGGACTGGAACCCTGGGAGAATAATACAGAATCTTAATTACCTGCAGGTACCCCTTATTCTAAGAGGCCGGATATCAAACGGCAGTTTTGGTATTGTCGCAAGCGGAGGCCTGGGCGCCAGCTTCCTGACAGGAAACAAGGTTGAGCTTAGATATGAGGGGGAAAACTTTGATATTGGAAAAACCCTCGATGTAAAAAGTTTCGGACTGACTGGTATTGTTGGCCTGGGTGTGGAGCATCAAATCAACAACAACATAATTTTAACCATTGAACCAAGACTGAGCCATTTCATCACCCCGGCAAACAGGGGTGTCAGACACCAACTTCGCCCCTATTCATTTTCATTCTACAGCGGACTATATTTCAGGTTCTGATTTCTGCTCATATTGCCGCTTACCCTGTAACAAATATTGCAAAATTTTCGTTATTATTGTTGTTTTTACAATCGCCCCATGGCATTATAAAACATCACTCAATTCGCTCATTGATCAAATGTTCAAACTGATAAAACCAGGCGGCCTGCCAACAGATAATAAAACCGGTAACTCTCTCGTAAATTTTATTTTACGTTCTTTTTCCTTTTTACTTTTTCTGGTAATGCTGGGTGCTGTAATTCAGCTTTTCAGCTTTTTCAAAACTGATCAAACCAATCCCGGGGCAGGAGGTTTTGAGGAAAAATATGCAATATACGCCCTTGATATACCTGAAAAGCTTGAATTTGCGGGGGAACCTGTACCTATGGAAAACTTTGATGTATGGGAGAGTTATGACAGGGAAATTCTTGTAAACACCTACTGGCAGTCGCAGACCCTGCTTTTTATTAAACGTGCAAACCGTTATTTCCCGGTTATGGAACCCATTCTCAAGGAGTATGGCATTCCTGATGATTTCAAGTATTTGGCCCTCGCAGAGAGCGGACTGACAAATGCTATTTCCCCTGCCGGTGCGGTTGGCTACTGGCAGTTCCTGGCCGGAACGGCCAGGGATTACGGACTGGAGGTAAATGAAGAGGTAGATGAAAGATATCACCTTGAAAAATCTACAGTTGCAGCATGCAGGTTCCTGCTGGAATCATATACCAACTATGACAGCTGGACCATGGCAGCAGCAAGCTATAATGCAGGACGCAGAGGCGTCAATAACCAGATCAACATTCAGAAAGAAACCAATTATTACGATCTGCTGCTTAATGAAGAGACTCAGCGATATATTTTCAGGATTCTTGCTATTAAATCAATTCTTGAAAATCCTTCAGGGTATGGTTTCCATCTCAGGGAGTCCGACCTTTACCCTCCGATAAACTGGTTCGAGATACAGGTGAATTCGCGGGTTGAGGATTTTGCCGATTTTGCAAAAGAGTTCAACACTAACTACAAAATGCTCAAATATCTGAACCCCTGGCTGCGCAGACCACATCTGACCAACCGCCGGGGAAAGACCTACACAATCCGGCTGCCTGCAGAAAATGCCCGGCTCAGAGCAGGATATTTTGAGGAAGACAATCCTGAGAAGGTTATTGAGCATATAGCGGACTAACCATGGAAATTATCTGATAATCTAACCGGGAGTTGGGAAAACAAGGGATATACAAATATAAAAACGGATCAGGCCTTATTGAGGTGCAGGGAGCAAGGGTGCATAATCTTAAAAACATTGATGTAACCATTCCCGGCAAGAACCTGGTTGTGATAACCGGCCTTAGCGGCAGCGGGAAGTCCTCACTGGCTTTTGACACCATTTATGCGGAGGGACAGCGAAGATATATGGAAACAATGTCTGCGTATGCACGGCAATTTCTGGGAAACATGGAAAGGCCGGACGTGGATAAGATCTCCGGATTAAGTCCGGTAATAGCTATAGAACAAAAAGCCGGCAGCAAAAACCCGCGCTCTACCGTAGGCACAATAACGGAAATATACGATTTCCTGCGCCTGCTTTATGCACGTGCAGCCATTGCATACTCTTCCGTAACGGGCGAGGAGATGGTACGCTATACCGATCAGCAGATCATAAACCTTATCACAGAAAAATACAATAACAGGAAGTCTATCGTGCTTGCCCCGGTGGTTAAGGGCCGGAAGGGGCATTATAAGGAACTCTTCGAACAGTTAAGGAAAAAAGGGTTCCTCTACGCCAGGGTAAACGGCGAAATAGTTGAGCTCCGGCATGGCCTCCGCCTCGACAGGTATAAAACCCATAATATTGAAATTGTGGTTGACAAACTGGTTGTAGACGGAAAAGATAAAAAAAGGCTTGGCAGCACCATACATACGGCCATGATACACGGCAAGAACATTGTGATGATTGTTGATGCCGAAACAGGAGAAGAAAGGTACTTCAGCAAGCAGCTTATGTGTCCTTCTTCAGGCATATCCTATAATGAGCCTGCCCCGCACAGCTTTTCCTTCAACTCTCCGAGAGGGGCCTGTGCAAAATGTCACGGACTGGGTAGTGTTACTGAGATGGATATGGGAAAAATAATTCCCAAACCTGAAATATCTATCAGGAAGGGAGGAATAGAGCCGCTGGGGCCATATAAAAACTCTCTTATTTTCTGGCAGCTTGAAGCAATTGCCGCTAAATACCGGTTCAGCCTGAATACTCCCCTGGGAGAAATTCCTGAAGCCGCCCTGAACACTATTCTCTACGGGTCAGAGGAATCATTCAAACTTCTGCATTCTCCGCTTGGTTCTGCCTCCAACTATTTCATGAGCTTTGACGGGGTTGTTAACTATATTGCCAACCTTCGCAGTAACGGTAATGGTAACAGGGGAGAGAAGTGGGCAGGACAATATCTGAAAAAAGTGGTATGCACTTCCTGTAACGGCACAAGGCTGAATAAAGAAGCTCTCTACTTCAGAATAAATGACAAGGACATAGCACAGATTGCTGAAATGGACCTTGATGAAATGGACGGGTGGTTCTCTTCACTTGAAAGTCACCTTACAGAAAAACAAAAACAAATTGCAGGTGAAATAATAAAAGAGATCAGGACAAGGCTCAGTTTTCTGCTGAGCGTAGGATTGAACTACCTGTCCCTGAACCGCAATGCTTCAAGCCTGTCCGGGGGTGAAAGCCAGCGCATCAGGCTGGCTACCCAGATCGGTTCACAACTGGTCAATGTGCTTTATATTCTTGATGAGCCAAGCATCGGACTTCACCAGATAGATAACCGCAAACTGATAGACTCCCTCAAACAGCTTCGTGATAAAGGAAATTCAATAATAGTTGTCGAGCACGACAGGGATATGATACTCTCGGCCGACTATGTAATTGATATGGGGCCAAGGGCAGGAAGAAAGGGAGGTGAGGTTGCAGCCTGCGGTACCCCCGGGCAGGTAAGCATGTCCTCCACACTGACCGGCTGCTACCTTTCCGGCCAGAGAGAAATAGAATTACCTGCAGGCCGCCGGGAAGGTAACGGACTGTTAATAACCCTGAAAGGTGCTACCGGGAACAACCTGAAAAATGTTGATGTTAATATCCCCCTGGGTAAATTCATATGTGTAACCGGGGTCTCGGGCAGTGGAAAATCAAGTATAATTAAAGAGACACTGCAACCGGCATTAAGCAGGCATTTCTACCGGGCAATGACAGAGCCCCTGCCCTACCGGAGCATTGAAGGCATAAACAACACAGATAAAGTAATTGAAGTGGACCAGTCCCCCATAGGGCGCACTCCAAGGTCGAATCCCGCAACCTATACCGGGGTTTTCTCCGATATAAGAAAACTTTATGAACAGACCCCTGAATCAAAAATAAGAGCCTGGAAGGCCGGCCGGTTCTCCTTTAACGTTAAGGGGGGAAGATGTGAAACATGCAAGGGTGCAGGTCTGCAGACAATTGAAATGAACTTCCTGCCGGATGTCTATGTTCTATGCAGGGATTGTAACGGAAAACGCTATAACAGGGAGACACTTGAGGTAAAGTTCAAGGGGAAATCGATCAGTGATGTTCTGGATATGACAATTACGCAGGCATCGGAATTTTTTGAAAAAATACCGGCAATATTCCGTAAACTGAAAACCCTTCAGAAAGTAGGAATGGGATATGTAAAACTCGGACAGGCATCTACAACTCTGTCAGGTGGTGAATCACAGAGGGTGAAACTTGCTGCCGAACTGGCAAAGAAAGACACCGGTAAAACATTGTACATACTGGATGAACCCACTACAGGGCTCCACTTTGAAGATATAAGGGTCCTGCTTCAGGTGCTCAACTCCCTGGTGGATAAGGGAAATACGGTAATTGTGATTGAGCACAACATGGATGTTATAAAGGTGGCAGATCATATTATTGATATGGGACCTTTCGGAGGAAATGGCGGGGGCAGGATACTCGCTGCAGGAACACCCGAGGAAATTGCCAGGATTCCCGGAAGCTTCACGGGCAAATGCCTGGAGTCAATACTATTCAGGGAAAAAATAAAATAAAGTCAACAATAAAATAAACATTTTAATTGCTCTTATCATGATGGCAGAAGAAAGAATAAGAAGTGCATTTGCTGAAAAAGACTGGAATGAGATCAAGACTTTTGACTCATGGACAGTTTTCAAAATAGTTGCGGAGTTTGTTGAAGGTTTTGAAAAAATGAGCAGGATAGGCCCGTGCGTATCGGTATTCGGCTCATCAAGAACTTCACCCGACAATAAATATTTCAAACTTGCAGAGGATATTGCCTTCAAACTGACCCAGTCCGGCTACGGGGTAATTACAGGCGGAGGCCCCGGTATAATGGAAGCTGCAAATATGGGTGCCAGAAGGGGGGGCGGGCGATCTGTCGGTCTTAATATTGACCTCCCCCACGAGCAGGGGGCAAACATGTTTATTGATTCAGACAAGCTGATCAATTTCGATCATTTCTTTGTACGCAAGGTTATGTTCGTAAAATATGCACAGGGATTTATTGTACTGCCCGGGGGTTTTGGCACATTTGACGAACTCTTTGAGGCAATCACCCTTATACAGACTGAAAAGATAGGGAAATTTCCCATTATCCTGGTGGGCAAAAAGTACTGGCAGGGATTGGTGGAGTGGATAAAAGAGGTGATGATGGAGGAAGAGAAATACATAAGCCCCGGAGACATGGACCTGTTCTCCCTTGTGGACACAGCCGAGGAGGCAGTGGAAAAGATCAACGTCTTCTATTCCAAATACCTTCTCAGTCCGAATTTCTGATCTTCTTCCCCGCGCTGATACTCCGGCAGCAAAACGCCGGGAACAGTACTTCATTAACCAGCCACAGGACAATCTGATAACCTGCCGGTAACATTCATAGTTGACCGGTCTGTTGATATTTTGTTAATATTTGATTCTAAGGGAATTAAAAACTGAGGTTTTTTTTTCTGACTTTTAACAATAATTTATCAGGCAATATAAAGGGTGCTTCACCCAAAATATTTTGATTCACTGCAGATATGATTAAATATATCATACTGGCGATAATTCTGAATGCAATTCTTGTATTAAATTTTTCTACCGGCCAGCATGTATACCTGGAGATAAAAGCACCACCCGTTGCAGAGGCCGGAAGCACGGTAGAGGTGGAAATCGAACTGCATAAGTCCTCGCTTACGGGATTTGCCCGGTTTCAGCAGGAACTGCCATACGGTGTAACTGCTTCTCCCGTTCTCCCGGCTGACGTGAATTTCTCTTTCGAGGAAAATACCCTGACCCTGATCTGGCTCAGCCTTCCCCGCGAGGAAAAAATTAGAATACAATACCAGCTCCATATTCATGAAAGATTAAAGGGCGATCTCCAGCTTGGTGGAACTTTCAGCTATATTGAAGACAATCAGCGCATGGCAAAAGATGCCTCCGGAATGAACCTGGCCATTAATCCCTCTGCGGAAATAGATGAAAGGCTTATTGTAGATGTAGGTGAATCCGCTGCTATATGGTCTGTTCCGCCGCCACGAATGGATGTTGGCCGGGAAATCGTTGCCGTCAGGCAGGATCCTGTACCTGACAATGACCTTGGATTTATTGTCAACATTTTTGTCCACAAAGGCGAAAAAAACTATTTTGCCAGGATCGAAGAAAAAATACCTGAGGGTTTTACGGCAATCCAGATGGAGAGCAAGGGCGGCATATTTTCATTTTCAGATCAGAAAGCCAGGATCATCTGGAGGAACCTGCCCATGGAAAGAAGCTTTCTGGTTTCGTACCGGCTTATTCCTCACGGAATTGCTGAAACCGTTCCCGAAATAAGCGGGGAGTTTTCATTCATGCAGAATGATATTACAACCAGCCGGAATATCGTACAAACAGATAGGGATCTGAGAGTTCTTAATGAACAGGAAAAGCAGCATCTGGTCGCATCCATAACTGAAGAACCTGTAACCCCGGCAAGGGTAACCCCGCCATCTGTCACTCCGGCTCCCCATACCCCCGCTGCGCCGGTAAGGCCACCTGAACCATCAAGGCCCGTTGAAACTACAAGGCCTGCTGAAACGGCAAGGGTAACCCCGCCATCTGTCACTCCGGCTCCCCATAACGCTGCTGCGCCGGTAAGGCCACCTGAACCGGCAGGGTTCCCGGTCACGCCAGGGGTTGAGCTAAGCAAGCCCCTGGAAGCCGAAGAAGGCGTATATTACCGGGTTCAGCTGGCTGCCGGGCGCAGGCCCGTCGACCCCGAAAAATATTTCGGAAAAATGAATATAGCACATGAGGTGCGATCAGAAATACATGAGGGGTGGATCAAATATTCCGCCGGTTCATTCTACGATTACAGATCCGCCAGGGATTACAGGGTTACCATATGGAATACCACACCGGCCCGTGATGCTTTTGTCGCAGCCTACAATGACGGAATAAGAATAACGGTTCAGGAAGCCCTTGTTATTGCAAATCATCAATGGTTCAGGTAAAACAATTCACCCATTAAGGTTACCCGCCTGATCAATTTTATGCTGATAATTTGTTTTTTCCATTCATAACGCTCATCTTCACGATCATATTCTCTTTAATAATAATAATTTGGCACAGGTATATAATATGATAAAATATTTTATCCTATTTTCGTAAGTATAAGTTAACCCGGTTTAGTTTTGCTGACATGAGATTCCTTACTTACCTTGTTTTATCGTTTGTCCTTCTTTTGACCCATTCCAGGGTGGCATCGGGGCAAATTGATGAAGATGATGAATTTGAGAGGATGCTTATTGAAGAAATTGAGGTAGATGACCCGGTCTATAAGCCGGTAGTGGCATTCGGAGTAGGCTCATTCAATTTCATGGGGGATGTGAATGATTTCTACAGCGGACTATGGGGTACACAACCGGGTTTCAGGGTTAACGTATCCAGGTTTCTTGACAGACAGAGGAACTATAAGCTCAATTTTTTTATGCTTTACGGAAAGTTGACGGGAAATGAAAGATCATATACCAACCTGGAAAGAAACCTCAACTTCCAGTCCGAGATAATCAACTTCGGTCTCAATTTTGAATATACATTCAACCATATTTTCCGGTCCGGAAGCCGGATCACTCCTTTTGTCTCGGCAGGTGCCGAGTCATTTCAGTTCAACTCCAAGGCTGACCTTCTTGATTCACAGGGACGCCCCTATAACTACTGGTCGGACGGCACAATCAGGGATATTCCGGAAAATGCTCCCAATGCCCACGAAAGTGTAATGATACAGCGTAACTATGTCTACGAAACCGACCTGAGAAGCGCCAACTTATACGGCCTGGGAAATTATCCGCAGATAGCTTTTGCAATCCCGGTTGATTACGGGCTTGATTTCAGGATATCTGAAAGGGTAAAAATGAGGCTGGGAAGTTCGATGCATTTTACCTTTTCAGACATGATAGACAATGTAAGCTCCGGAGGCTCCGGTATTACAGGAAACAACAGGAATGACAGGTTTTCCTATACATATGTAACATTCCACCTTGACCTTTTCTCAGATCCCGAAATCATAACCGTGGAACGGCTCTTTGCAGATATTGAATTTGATTACACGCTTATAGAGGACGAAGATGGTGACGGGGTATTTGATTTCTGGGACAGATGCCCCAATACGCCTCCCGGAGTGGAAGTTGATGAATATGGTTGTCCGATCGACAGCGACGGCGACGGGGTACCCGATTACCGGGATCTCGAGCCCAATACGCGGCCGGGAGCTTTTGTCGATGAACACGGAAGAGAGATCACACCTCAACAACTTGCTGATATGCTTGGCAAAAGTGAAAACGCAGTTGCCAGGAATGAAATAGACCTGTTTGCATACGTATCGGCCTACCGCTACCCCGGCTATACCCGGCAGGATTATGCAGGAATACCTGAAAAGTTCAGGTTCCTGGACAGGGATGGTGACGGCTTTATCTCTTTCGAGGAACTGATCAGGGCAATAGATATGTTTTTCGATGGAGAATCAGGCCTGACGGCAGAGGACATATATGAACTCAATGATTTCTTCTTTTCCCAGTAAACTACCCCTTTCTCAACCTGTCCAGTTCCCTGTCAGTATCACGCTTTCTTATGTCCTGACGTTTATCGTACTCTCTTTTACCTTTTGCAAGTGCAATCTCCACCTTGGCAAGTCCCCGGTCATTTACAAAAAGCCTTGTGGCAACAATAGTGAATCCCTTTTCTTCTGATTTTTTCTTCAGCTTGTTGAGCTCCCGCCGGTTTAAAAGCAGTTTTCTGTCCTGTTTCGGGTCATGATTATTGTAACTTCCAAAAGAGTATTCAGCAATATGCATACCGCTGACCCACAACTCATCACCCTCAAAAAAACAATAGGCATCAACAAGACTGGCCTTACCCTGACGTATTGATTTGATCTCAGTCCCTCCCAGCACTATTCCTGCAATAAACTTCTCAATAAATTCAAAATTGAATGATGCCTTCTTGTTTTTTATATTTACTTTTATGTTGTTCACCTTATTTGATTTAGTTGCAGTTAAAAGATCATTTACTGCGCCGTCCGAAGTACTTGCCAAGCAGATTTCCTGCAGCCGTGAAACTGGATATTCTGCCCTGTACAACATCTTTCCTGATCGCTTCCAGTTCTCCCGCAATCAGAGGATCCTGATAAAAACTTTCCCTTAACTGCTGCACAATGCTTTCATGCATCCAGTAGAGGGCCTGTTCATTGCGGTTCTGTTTGAAGAACCCGGAGGCACGGGTAAATTCAAAATACTCCCTGACGGTATCATGAATTTCATTCAACCCTTCTTTTGTAAGTGAAGAGCATGTCTGAACCCTGGGTAACCAGCCGGAAGCCGAAGGCGGGAATAACCCCATCGCCCCCTGGTACTGGGACCTTGCCAGTTCTGCCTTTACGATATTGTTACCGTCCGATTTAGTGATCGCTATCATGTCAGCCATTTCCATGATCCCCCTCTTTATTCCCTGCAATTCGTCTCCGGCGCCTGCCAGCATCAGCAACAGGAAGAAATCAACCATGGAATGCACTGCTGTTTCCGATTGACCCACGCCAACGGTCTCAACAATAATCGTATCAAAACCGGCAGCTTCACAAAGGATTATGCTTTCCCGGGTCTTTTTTGCTACACCGCCAAGGGAACCTCCTGACGGTGAGGGCCTGATAAATGCTGAAGTATCGGCCGACAATTCCTCCATCCTGGTTTTATCTCCGAGAATACTCCCCCCTGAACGTTCGCTGCTCGGGTCAACAGCAAGAACAGCAAGCCTGGCGCCCCCGCGTGTCAGGATCTTCCCGAAACTCTCAATAAAATAACTTTTACCCACACCTGGAACCCCGGTAATACCAATTCTGACAGAGTTCCCGCTGAATGGAAGGCACTTTTCCACGAGTTCCCCGGCAACCTCCTTCTGCTCCGGCAGAGAACTTTCTATGAGTGTTATCGCCTGGCTGAGGAGGCTGATATTTCCTTCCCTTATACCCTCTATGAATTTTTTGACCGGTATCTTCTCCCTGCGCCGGTTTTTAAAAGAGATCAGGGAGTCAGGATTGACAGAGGGAGGTTGTTCAACACCCTTGCTGACCGATAAGGTACTCTTGTTTTTATGCTTTCTGCCCATTTTCTTTTTTTATGGTAAAGAATTACCTTGTTGTATCAGACAAAACTTATTCTGATATTACCTCTCCGGTAATTCGAAGCACAATACTGGGATTGGCAGGATCATTGCTTATTACGGTAATACCCCTGTTCTGCCTTCCGCGGAAGCCCCTTGAATTAAAAACAGCCTTTATTGTGCCTGACTCTCCCGGCTTCAGCAATCTCTTATGCGGTTCTATTGCAGTGCATCCGCAACCTGACCTTACGCTTCTTATAATAAGATCCGACTTACCATTGTTGGTAAAAACAAATTTATGCTCAACACTCTTGCCGTGCCTGAGTGTCCCGAAATTGAAAACCCTGTCATCAAAAAATATCGAGGGGGCATTCTCTTTTTCCTCATCGCTCATCCCGGAAAAGTCCTCCCGGATATTGGCGCTGAGGTATAATATATTTCCTGGTGGAGAATTACCGTTTATCAAAAGCCTGAAATGGTGCGTAACAACGCCCCAGTCCTCAATACGGCCTGCATCCCAGGAGGCTTTGAGAACACCCCTTTCCCCGGGTTTAAGCATTTGCGGGACAGCTTCAGGTGTTATATGCCCGGGAATACCCGTAAATGCAAGATCAATTGCCTCTGCTGAAAGATTGATAACATCAATCGAATCTGTCTTTAGCGATCCGGGCGTTACATAACCGAAAGAAATATGGTTTGACCTCATTCTAAGCAGGCCTGTCTGATGGGGATAAAGTTCCTCAGGTGTTTTCTCCCTGGGAATGACCTCACCCAGCAATCTGAGGGTTGCGGAAGATGGATCACCGGTTGCGCTGAGGGTAATTGTCCTGTTAAACTTTCCGGGCATATTCTGCGGGTTGAATTCAACGGTAACTTTTCCCGTCTCTCCAGGCTGGACCAGGCTTCTTGTCCACCAGACAGTTAATCCCGCGCCTGCCCTGATACTGGTAACAAGCAGGGGATCAGCCCCTTTGTTGACAAAAACAAATTCATGCTGAAACGGGCCATCAGCTTCATTAATGCGACCCAGATTATGCTGACCGGTTTCAAAATGAATGGACGACCTGTTTTGCTGTGAACAGACCATTGAACAAATAATAAGCAGGATCGCAACAAAAATAAGCCTTTTAATTAAGTACATAATGGAACTTTTTCTAACAGGGCCAGGTTTGCATTGACCCTTGATTTTAACTAACGGGACCGGCTCATGGCAAGCAGATTCTCGGGATCTGTACTCACTGTAATTTCACACCCCGCCGAAAGGATATACTTTTGTCCTTTCATGGAATTCACCATATCAGTTACCTTCATTTCTATCTCTTCCGGAGGCAGATCCTGGATCAGGACAGGATTGATATTGCCACACAATATGGGACGGGGTCCAACCACATCACGTGCATGATGCAGATCCACGGCATGGTCCAGGTCAAGTATATCTGCATTAAGCCCGGCAATGGAAGGCAGCAGATGGGTAATATCACCGCAAATATGAAGCTTTACCCTGCCCCCTTTTTCCTGGATAAAGCTGATGATCTCACTGTGGCGATCCCTTACATGCAGATCGTAGGTTGCGGGGTCAATCTGCGAACAGATTGCATCGCCAATGCCAATTACATCGCATCCCGCGTTTAGTTGAGCCACAGCAAATTCTTTGGCTGTAATCACGCATTTATCCATCAGCTCATTACTGAAGTCCGGTTCCACCATAATTTTCATAAGGAACTCTGATATTCCTGCCAGGTCGCAGGCTTCAGCCAGCGGACCTTCAATCCATCCGATCACAGGAACAGCTCCTTTCAGCTCCTTTTGAAAAAGTTCGGCTCCCCTTATCCGGTCAAGGGTCCTGGGGGACTTGTATACATCGGGATTCTTAAGCTGCTTAACCTCCTGCAAGGTCTTAACAATAATATTTTCACAACGTGGTACAGCTTCATCGGGGAAACTTATTTTAGCCCCAAAAGCGGATGTTTCGCGATAAGGATCAGAGATCAGCCCTACCATGTCGGTATCGAAATATTCCATTGACCGTATATTGCAATCGACAAGTGTTTTATAATCTGAGGCAAATTCCCCGTATGTGGCCCCGCCAAAACGGGCGGCAAAATGCATCAGTATTGGTCTGAACAGGGTCCGGGAAGGCAGGGTGCCACCAATCAATTCATCAAATAATTCCTTTCTGGACTGCATAATGTTTGTTTTTCCGCTGAAAACTGTAAATGCAAATTTCATCTTTTTAACTCAAATTACAAGGCATATACGCGGAAATTAATTAAAAATGCATACTGCATCAATATCCGCAAAAATTGAAGATAATTGAAAAAAACCTGTTATAACTAAACCAATCATTAATTTAAAGTTATTATCATTCGTATCTTTATGCCGGCTGTTATGTTCCTGAAAAACTTTTTTTAAAGTATCCCAAAATGAAACTTGCAGAAAAGATCAGAATAAAAGTTAATACACATTTCGATGAAATTGTAGGAATCAGAAGGCATTTGCACCAGTATCCTGAACTGTCATTTCAGGAATTTGAAACCTCCCGCTTTATTGCAGGCAAGCTAAAGGAATACGGCATCGATTTCAAATCTGTTGCAGAGACAGGAATAGTTGCCGTAATAACCGGTAAAAAAGGCTGGAATAACCGCAGTGTGGCACTGAGATCCGAACTTGATGCACTCCCGGTTACGGAAGAGACTGACCTGCCGTTCAGATCAGCAAACCCGGGGGTCATGCATGCATGCGGCCACGATGTCCATACAGCCTGCCTGCTTGGAAGTGCAAGGATAATAAAAGAACTTGAAGATGATTTCGCGGGATCTGTGTTCCTGGTCTTCCAGCCGGGTGAGGAGAGCCTGCCGGGAGGAGCAAAAATGATGCTGGATAATAACCTTTTTGAAGGCCGCAAGCCTGAACTGATCATCGCACAGCATGTGCTGCCAGAACTTGATGCCGGATATGCCGGCCTCAAATCAGGTTTATACATGGCATCAGGAGATGAGATTTTTATCAGTCTTACCGGTAAAGGCGGTCATGGTGCAATGCCTCACATTACAACCGACACCGTGGTCGCAATGTCGCAGGTCGTAATTGCCCTTCAGCAGGTATCAAGCCGATTTGCCCCACCAAATATACCTACGGTATTGAGCTTTGGAAAATTTATTGCCAACGGGGCCACAAATGTCATCCCCAAAGAGGTGATCCTGGAAGGGACATTTCGTACCATGGATGAGACATGGAGAGCAAAAGCACATGAAATAATAACAGGTATTGCAACAAAAACAGCCAGCAGCCTTGGGGCATCATGCAGGGTTGAAATACGCAAGGGGTATCCGGTGTTGTATAATGACCCGGGGGAAACCGGCAGAGCAAGAAAACTGATGGAAGAATTTCTTGGCCCGGATAAGGTAAGTGATCTGCCTTTAAGAATGACAACTGAAGATTTTGCCTGGTTTGCCCAGAAGTTTCCTGCCGTCTTTTACCGGATAGGGACCGGAAGACCGGAGAAAATGCTGCACTCGCCAGACTTTGATATCGACGAACAATCAATGATAACAGGCAGCGGTCTGCCCGCATGGCTGGCTCTCTCATTTCTTGAGGAATGATAATATGAGTGGTGTTTTTTATAAAAACTGACTTAATGCAGTTTTTTAATAATTTCATGTTTTTATATTTACAACTTTATTGTCACGTCCAACACCTGAATTTATTACAGAATGGGTGTTAATTGTATTGTTTTTTAGCATTTGCATTCACTTATTAATAATTAACTAAAATTTACAAAAAATGGCTTATATTATAACAGATGACTGCACAGCTTGCGGAAGTTGCATTGATGAGTGTCCCGTAGAAGCAATAGCAGAAGGAGATATATATACTATAGACCCTGAAGTATGCACCGATTGTGGCGCATGTGCCGATGTATGCCCGGTTGAGGCAATACATCCGGAATAACCGCTTTGCACACAAAAAAAGAGGCTGTCTCGCAGGAGCAGCCTCTTTTTTTGTGGTTCCGGCTGTTTTCATAACAACCCGGAAATATTCCCCTGGTCATCAATATCAATATTCTCCGCTGCAGGTGTTGCCGGCAGTCCCGGCATCCTCATTATATCTCCGGTTATTGGAATTACAAATCCTGCCCCGGCCGCAATTTCTATCTCTCTGACCGTTACAACAAAGTCTTTTGGCCTTCCAAGCAAATCCGGATTATCCGACAATGATTTCTGGGTCTTTGCTATGCAAACCGGCAGTTTATCCAGGCCAAGTTGTTCTATCTTCTTCAGGTCTGCCAGGGCCTTCCTGGTAAAATCAACTGCATTGGCCCCATATATTTTCTTTGCCACCGTCTCCACCTTCTTTGGGATATCCCAGTTCCAGTCATACATGGGAACAAATTTGTTTTTACAGTTAGCAGCAACCCTGCTTACTTTTTTGGCAAGCTCCACGGCCCCTTCTCCTCCTTTTCCCCAAACATCAGTAATTACTGCCTCTACACCAATGCTGCGACAGTGTTGCTGAACGATGCCTATTTCATCATCGGTATCGGTTGCAAATCTGTTGATGGCCACAACAGAACAGATAGCAAATGTCTGGATGTTCTCAATATGTTTTGTGAGATTAGGCAATCCCCTCTTCAAAGCATCGGTATCCGGCTCCTTTAGTTTAACCTGATCAGCACCGCCATGATATTTTAATGCCCTTATTGTGGCAACAAGCACCACGGCCCGGGGTGACAAGCCGGAATAGCCGCATTTAATATCAAAGAACTTTTCTGCACCCAGGTCAAAGCCGAAACCGGCCTCGGTAACCACGTAATCGGAAAGAGACAGACCCATCCTTGTTGCTATGACTGAATTGGTTCCCTGCGCAATATTGGCAAACGGACCTCCGTGAATTATTGCAGGTGTATGTTCCATGGTCTGAACAAGGTTAGGCTTGACCGCATCCTTCAGCAATGCTGTCATCGCACCATGAGCTTTCAGGTCGCGGGCATAAACCGGTTTTCTGTCATATGTGAACCCGACAAAAATATTACCCATTCTTTTTTTGAGATCTGCAAGATCATCAGCAAGGCATAACGCTGCCATTATTTCAGAAGCAGCTGTGATATTGAAGCCCCCTTCACGGGGAACTCCGCTCATGGTTCCTCCGAGGCCGACTATGATGTTGCGGAGCGACCTGTCATTCATATCCATTGCACGTTTCCAGAGTACCGTGCGGGGATCTATACCCATGCTCCTGGTTTTGCTTTGGATATTATTATCTATCAATGCAGCCAGCAGGTTGTTTGCTTTCTCTATTGCAGCGAAATCACCGGTAAAATGCAGATTGATATCTTCCATTGGGAGTACCTGTGAATAACCTCCTCCGGTGGCTCCCCCCTTAATCCCAAAAACAGGTCCAAGCGACGGTTCACGCAGCACAACTGTGCACTTCTTCCCTATTTTGTTCAGTCCCTGGGACAAACCTATTGAAACGGTTGTTTTTCCTTCTCCTGCAGGTGTTGGAGAAATAGCCGACACAAGGATCAGGGTATTCTTCTCAACTCTCTCCGGATCTATATATTTAAGAGGAATCTTAGCCTTAAATTTACCGTACAGCTCCAGGTCATCCCCATTTACCCCAATATCTTCAGCAATTTCCTGTATGGGCCTCATTTGAGTTTCCCGGGCAATTTCAATGTCAGACTTCATATTTATCGATTTAATAATTAGTAATAGATAATAAGCAATGATCTGTCTGAAATATACGCTTCCGACTTTGCAATGCTTTTCAAAATTATAACAAATATCGGATTTCAGTATGTAAAGGCATACCGGACATGTCAGGGCCTGTACCTGGCCCGGTTAAGTATTCCCTGATAATCACCATCAAGCATCAGGTCCTCAAGGCTCAGGTCTTTATTACGGCTCATATAAGATTTCACTATCTGCCATCCAAGCCAAACTGCAGCCCTTGCAGGTGAATCCCTCGTAAATTCAGAGGTAAAGGGCCCGTGATTCATAAAACGGCTGATTGTTCGTGTATCGGTTGAAAAAAGAAGCTTGTTCTCCACAAGGTAGGTCCACATCCGGTCTTCGTTTCTCCTGCACCACTCCAGATGGGATAGTGAAAAGCCTGTCTTGAGCGTATCGTGCAGATCAGGAAGCATAGCATCTGCAAAAAACATTAATTTACCATGATAAATTATATGGCTGAGCAGATTATCATCGACGGGATCAAACTCAAACTCTGTCTTTGCCCAGGCAATCATACAGTCTGACGATATCTTTGCAGGATGCATGTTGTATCTCTGATAGTTAGGCAGTTGCAGCTCAGAATAAAAGATATGGCCACTTCCGAGGTAATTGTCAAGCCCTATCCCCATGATGCCTTCGGCCGTAACGACCGACTGGTTGAAGCCTGATATATAGGTATATATCCGGGGCACGGTATATCCGGGGAAATAGTACATATAGTGCCTGAATGCCTGGTCAAGCTCAGCTTCAATTTCTGTAAGATCCTGAAAGACCCTGTGTGTCCCGGAATGTATCCTGTAAATATCAAAATCTGTCAGAAACCTTTTAAGATGCTGAGGGTAAGCAGGTGAATAAGGATCACCTGCGCGTATAATCATATGGTTAAAAATATCAAAAAACTCTCCGTATTTCTCTTTGATCAGGGGCAGTTGTTGCGGGATGCTGTCAATATCAATCTCAAAGAGGTCAATGTCGAGACGAAGAATCTCAACTCCCGGATCAAGGCCTTCCAGGTTAACTCTTCTGTCAGCTGAAGTGCAGCTTGCCATAACAGTCAGAATCAGCAACAGTACTTTTAATTTTCCCCTTAACCATTCCATATAACGAAAAATTCTGATTTAAATAATAATTGAAATACACGGCAAAAAGGATTATCCGGTATTGCTTCGGGGCGTCAGCAGGGCCTGGAAACATATATGACCGGATACAACGCCACAGTTAATATTATTCACAAACTCAGCATGATTATCAATACGGTTATTCAATGCAGCAAGAAACTGATTAACATAAACACATTAAATAATAACTAATCAAACGATTTTTTGGTTAATTTTGTGTGCAGACAATAACTCCATAATAAATAACCGGCTAAGAATTTTGTAAAGATAAGATTTTAGCTGCTTTTTAAAACATGACCGCATCAGTAATATGAAGATAAGAATTTGGTTTATATTTGTTTTAATGATAATCCCATGTATTACTTCTGCCCGGGATCTTCGTTTCATAGTTTTTGCTGATCCGCAAGTTGCATGGTTGAGCCCCGAAGCAGGCAGTATTGAAAGCGCCGGCATAAGAGGCGGATTAAATGCCGGATTTGAGATGGATAATTTTTTCAGCACCAGCTATGCCTTCTCAACAGGATTATCGATCAACAGTATAGGAGGGAAGCTAAAGTTCAGCAATCCGTTTCCGGTTCATTTTGCAGACTTTACAGATAGTATTGCTCCGGGGAATATTTTAATCTATAAACTGCAGTATATTGATTTTCCATTTGGATTAAAATTCACCACCCGTGAAATAGGTTATTCGACAATATATGTCAAGCTTGGTTTTGGCACTCATCTTAACATCAGATCAAGGGCAGACATCAGTGCCCGTGGTATAGAAAATGAAAACCTGAAAGGTGAGATCGCACTGATTAACCTGTCCTATCATTTTGGAGCCGGTGTACAATACTCACTGGGAGGGCAAACATCTGTTGTTGCAGGGTTTGAGTACCGGCACAGATTTTTTGATATTGCCTCCAGTCCCCATTACAAGGCACTTCTTAATTCGTTATCATTAAGAGCAGGAGTATTGTTTTAACAATAAAGAAGTTGTATTTTATTTAACCCATGAAAAAGAAGAACCATGAAGATCGCTCTGGCCCAAATTAATCTGCATGTAGGAAATTTTTCTGAAAACACAACCAAGATTGTTTTTTGCATAAAAAAAGCGCAGCAGTTTAATGCCGATCTGGTAATATTTCCTGAGTTATCCATTTGCGGTTATCCGCCGCTTGACATTCTTGATTATAAGGATTTTACTGATAAGTGCCAGGATTCTGTCGAAAAAATTGCGAAAATATGTACAGATGTTGCGGTCATAATAGGCTCTCCATCATTTAATCCCGAAAAGGAGGGGAAAAGCCTGTATAATTCTGCGTTTTTTTTGTTTGAAGGTAAAATCCAGAGCGTACATCATAAAACCCTGTTGCCCGATTATGATGTATTTGATGAATACCGCTATTTTGAACCAAATAAAGAGTTCAGCCTGGTTGAATATAAGGGCCATAAAATAGCTGTGACCATTTGCGAGGATCTCTGGTACGAACAGAACTTTGACAACAGTTTTGGCAATAACAGGCTGTATACCGTTTCTCCCATGGAAAAACTGGTCGGACTGGAACCCGATATAATAGTAAATATCTCAGCGTCTCCTTTTGCCTGGTCGAAAGTCCGCGATAAAAAGGATATTTTTATTAATACCGCAAAGAAATACAAACTTCCCCTTTTCATGGTAAATCAGGTCGGAGCAAATACTGACCTGATCTTCGAGGGTGGCTCACTTGTCGTAACCCAAAATGGGGAACTTTTTGACAGGGTTTCCTGGTTTGAAGAAGATTTTCAGATATATGAGCTGCAGGAGGTGCGCAATACCCCCGCACATGGAACTGATCCGGCCCCGACAGATAGCATGGAGATGTTATTCCGCGCTCTGGTTCTGGGAATCAGGGACTTTTTCATAAAGTCGGGATTCGAAAAAGCACTTATCGGAATTTCCGGGGGACTGGATTCAGCTGTTACAGCGGTATTGGCTGCAGAAGCCCTCGGATATGAAAATGTGCATTCTGTCTTCATGCCTTCAAAATACTCTGCGCCAATTTCCGGAGAGAATGCCCGTAAACTTGCAGATAACATAAATATCTCATTTAATGAAATAGAGATTGACGATCTTAACGATTCGTTCATAAAATCGCTTGCTCCCCTGTTTGAGAATTTACCGGAAGATACTACAGAAGAGAATATTCAGTCACGGATCAGGGGAACCCTGCTTATGGCAGTTGCCAATAAGTTTGGATTCTTAATGCTTAATACATCAAACAAAAGTGAATCTGCCGTTGGTTACAGTACCCTTTACGGAGATATGAACGGTGCCTTGTCAGTACTCGGAGACCTTTACAAAACACAGATATATGAATTGGCCGGATACATAAACCGCAACGAAGAAATAATTCCCGAAAGCACCATTAAGAGAGCTCCCAGTGCAGAACTCAAAGAAAATCAAAAGGATTCTGATTCTCTTCCCGAATACAGCCTGCTCGATAAAATATTGTTCAGGTACATTGAACAGCAGAAACATACCTCTGCTATTGTTGACGAAGGCTTTGACAGGGAAATTGTGGAAAAGGTTGTTTACCTTGTAAATTCAACAGAATATAAAAGGCACCAGGCCCCGCCCGTGTTGAGGGTAAGCTCGAAAGCATTCGGAAAGGGAAGGCGGATGCCGCTGGTAGCTAAATTCTGATGATTTGAAAAACTTCAGCCTGGCATTCCGCGATTGATATATGTGTAATTTTAAATGAAAAAAATTTCATCTACATTTGTATGATTGTTCCACTATTTTTAAGATATGAACAATATTATTTGTAACCACTGCATTAACAATGCAAATTCAATATTCTACGAACTAACGCAGAAGGAAAAGGAGATTCTTTCAGAAAAACATACATGCCTTCAATTCCGCAAAGGTGAAACTATCTACAGGGAAGGTGAAAAGCCTAACGGACTGATATGTTTGTCCGCCGGAAAGGTTAAGATATACAAGGAAGGTATCGGGGGCAGGGAACAGATTGTAAGAATGGCAAAGCCGGTAGGTTTTATTGGCTACAGGGCCCTTTTTGCCGAGGAGAATTATATGGCCACAGCTCTGGCTATTGAAGATTCAACAATATGCATAATTAACAGGGAGTCTCTTTTCAAGGTTCTGAAAACTAACTCTTTTCTGTCATTAAGTATAATAAAATCATTTGCCACAGAACTTGGTTTTTCAAACAGCCGCACAGTTACCCTGACCCAAAAGCATATCAGGGGGAGACTTGCAGAATCTCTTATTTTCCTTAAAGATACATACGGACTGGAACAGGATAATAAAACAATAAAAGTCTATCTTTCAAGAGAGGACATTGCCAACCTTTCAAACATGACAACCTCAAATGCCATAAGGACCCTCTCAAACTTCGCCTCGGAGAATGTCATTTCAATAGATGGAAGAAAAATCAAAATACTCGATCTCAATCAACTTGAAAAGATCAGTGAGCACGGCTGATTGTCACTATGAAACCTTCCCTGATTCACGGTAAAGTTTCTGCAGCTTAACATACTTAAGAAATGTCTCAAACGAGACAATTGCACTGATTACCAGTCCGTGATACCCATCAAGAATCCCCCCCCTGATTATATACTCCCTGAAAAATTTCCAGAGAGGATGTACTATAATCTTCAGGTATCCTGCACTGATGCCCCTGCTGTAGTGTGCCATAGCGGCAATGTCGGTAAACCTGTTTACCTGTTCCACATGTCCGGAAATGGTTGAATAGGCATAATGTTCAATATCCCCCCTGAGAAAGGAGGTCTGTGAGCCTTTATCCATCATCACTTTGTCATGCGGGTTCAGACCACCCCAGGACCCCTTTGTTTTATCCCACAACCGCAGCTTTCGGTCAGGATACCTGCTCGTAAACCTGATCCATTTGCCATAGTAGTTATTCCGGCGATTGATATAATAACCATCATATTTCCAGTCACCTTTAACCTTTAGCACTGACTCCTCAAGCCCGGGTGAAAGTGCCTCATCGGCATCAAGGGAGAGAACAAGTGGATATCTGGCGAGGGAAAGTGCAAAATTTTTCTGCTCAATGTATCCTCCAAAAGAATTCTGAATAAACTTTACATTGAAACTGCCGCATATTTCCCGGGTATTGTCAGTGGAGAATGAGTCGACGACAACTATCTCGTCAGCAACTCTTTCCAGGGATTTAAGGCAACGTTCAATATTCTTCTCCTCATTGAAGGTGATAACTACTGCTGATATCTCAGGCATTGATATTATTTTTTACTCCTGTACATAAACACGCTTAACCCTTCCGGAAATATTTGTAAAAACCTCATATGGAATGGTTGACAATAATTCTGCAATATCGGCAATGGAATTCTCATCTCCAAAAACTATCACCTCATCCCCCTCTTTGGCTCCTGTTCCCGTTACATCAATCATACACATATCCATACAGATGTTGCCAATAATGGGAACGGAAGCCCCGTTAACAATCATTTTACCTTTCTTGTTTCCCAGCCTCCTGTCCAGGCCGTCGGCATAACCTACCGGTACAACTGCGACACTTGCATCAAGATCCGTTTTATGTGCCCTGGAATAGCCTACAGTATGACCTGCCGGCACTCTTTTTATCTGGGAAATAATACTTTTGAAGGTGTTCACATTGGCAAGTTTGTTGTTTTTCAAGGCACTTATGCCATACATGCCTATACCGAGCCTCACCATTTCAAACTGTGCCCGGGGAAACCTTTCGATTCCTGCAGAATTCAGAATATGCCTTATTACAGGATAGCCAAGTGCGCCGGATATTTTATCAGACATACTTTT
>SLOS01000148.1 GCA_007132365.1 Bacteroidales bacterium
CAATATCGGTAATATATGCATTTGCTTCGCCAAGCTCCTTGCAGGCCAGCTGCATGAGATCCATGGAGAATTCTCTGTTTTGTTTAAAGAGTTGAATAAAAGTGTCTCCGGGAATAAAGCAGAGACTGGAATCCTCGATTACCTTGGCAGTTGTACATGCAAGTTCTCCGCTAAGGACTGAACGGAATCCGATTATATCCCCATTTTTGGCAAAAGTTATAATTTGTTCCTTTCCGTCAATACCTGTTTTATAAATTTTTATAATACCGCTGCTTACACAATAACATCCTGATATCCTGTTCCCTTCATGATATATTACCGAGCCCTTTTTATAAGGTTCACAATTTTTATCAAGAGATATCATATCATGTTCTTCAGGGGTAAGATGCCTGAAAATAGTATCAAATTTATTTGAACAACTTTCACATGAAGACATGGAAGGTGTATGTTTCATAAACCATCAAATTATGATATAAATCATATTAATGCTAAATTTGTAAATTTAGTAAAATAATTTAAATATATGTAGATATGCAATCTGTTGTAGATGTTAAATGGAATGGTAAAATGAGATTTGAAGCCAGCATTGACGAACATACTGTAATTATGGATATGGATCAGGAAAGAGGGGGAGAAAATGCCGGTCCGAGACCAAAACCTCTGATGCTTGCTTCCCTTGGAGGATGCTCCGGACTGGATGTAATTGGAATATTAAAAAAGATGAAGATACAACCTGATTATTTCAATATGAGGATAGAAGCTGAGCAAACCGAAGAATTGCCGAAAAGGTATCATAGGATTAAAATTATTTATGAGTTTAAAGGTAAAAATCTTCCCGTGGAAAAGCTGAAAAAGGCAATAGAGCTTTCCCGGGATAAGTACTGTGGTGTAAGTGCTGTTTACAAAAAAAGCATTGACATAAGCTATGAAATCAGAATACTTTCATGAAGCCCGCATGCGGTTTCCATTATGCCTGGTGAGGGATTATAGGGCGCAAGGATCTTAATACGGTGAGCAAAGATTGTTAAATAATTGCTGAAAACTGATTAAGAAAACGAACATCGTTTTCAAAATACAACCTGATATCCTTGATATCATATTTAAGCAGGGCGATCCTCTCGATCCCCAGACCAAAAGCAAAACCTGTATATTTTTCAGGGTCAATATTGCAATCTCTTAATACGTTGGGATCAACCATTCCGCATCCGAGAACTTCAAGCCATCCCGTATTTTTGCATAATTTGCAACCTTCACCTTTACACGAGCATGAAACATCCATTTCCCCGGAAGGTTCGGTAAAGGGAAAAAATGAAGGCCTCAGGCGTATTTTGGTATCCTCTCCGAATAATTCCTTGGCAAAAAACTGCAGTGTTTGTTTGAGGTCGGCAAAAGAAACATTTTCATCTACATAAAGACCTTCTATTTGATGGAAAATGCAATGCGATCTTGCTGATATTGCTTCGTTTCTGAATACTCTGCCGGGTGAAATAGTTCTTATCGGGGGCCTGGTGGAATTCATTACACGTACCTGAACGGAGGAGGTATGTGTTCTTAGCAGTATATCAGGGTTTTTGAAAATAAAAAAGGTGTCCTGCATATCCCTTGCCGGATGTTCTGAAGGAAAATTAAGGGCTGAAAATACATGCCAGTCATCCTCAATTTCCGGACCATCAGAAACTGTAAAACCGATCCTGCTGAAAATTTCAATGATTTCTTTTCTGACAACCGATATAGGATGCCTGCTTCCTGCTGGTAATTGTTCAGCAGGAAGGGTAAGATCAATGCTTATCTGGTTCTCATGTTTAACCGAAAGTTTCCTTGCAGATTCAACTATTTTAACCTGAACCGTTTTTTTTAATTCGTTAAGAATTTTGCCTGTTTCTTTCTTTTCCGAATGAGGCAGATTCTTAAATTCATCGAATAGTTCCGGGATAATACCTTTTTTACCAAGAAACCGGATTCTGAACTTTTCCAGGTCGGAAGGGTTTTCAACTTCAAAATTGTGGGCCTCTTTCAAAGTTTTATCTATTTTATCTTGCATCGGTATAGATCAGGTTATTTACTTGATAATAAATATTAACTTGCTTATTTTACGGCTGGCTAATCAATTTTATTTTCATTTTTACAGGGCTGAAAGGTCTTGAAGAGTTGTCAGTCTCTACAGTTGCTATTTTATCTATTACATCAAAGCCATCGATGGTTTCGCCGAAAACTGTGTAGAAACCATCAAGATGAGGAGTTCCGCCTTCTGTTGTGTAAACCTCCCTTTGCACCGCGGAAAATTTAAAAAGATCGTTTTCACTTAAATGCTCAGTTACCATTTTATTCATTTTTTCGCTGATTTCCTTGTAATCCGGCTCTTTTCCGTCATCGATGTATTCTTTCTCCAGATCCCTGAAAAACTTTGACGAAAACTGTTGCTTCCGCTGGTTATTTAGCCTGGTTTCCAATTCATCCAGCTGAACGTCATCAAATACTGTTCCGTGAACAATGTAAAACTGTGATCCCGAAGACTCTCTTTCGGGATTGACGTTATCGCCAAGTCGGGCTGCAGCCAGGGCCCCTTTTCTATGGAACAGGTGGGGATGGATCTCTGCGGGGAGTGTATAGCCGGGCCCTCCTGACCCAAGCTGCATTTCAGAACTGGCATTTTTTGACTTTGGATCACCTCCCTGTATCATAAAGTCATTTATTACCCTGTGGAATAAAAGATCTTCATAAAAACCCTCATTGATAAGTTTAATAAAATTATCCCTGTGTGCAGGTGTTTCATCATAAAGCATAATGTCTATTTTGCCATATGTTGTTTCAATACGCACAATGGTTTTGTTTTCCATATTATTCCTTTCTTTTGAGGAACAGCTGAATGAAAGGCATAGAAGGGCAATTATAAAAAATGATAGCGTCTTCATAATATCAGCATATTTAACATTTGAATAATTTTACAAACCTACATATTTTATAAAAATTGTATGATATACCTTCAAATAATTATTTAGCTTAATATCGGCTTAGGATGACAATAACAGCCAAAAAATGTAAATTAGCACGAAAAATAACCTGAATTCTGTATCCGGTTTTGCACCTTGTGAAAAGGAGACAATCGCCTAACTCTTTTAAAAACAGAAATAAGTAAATCTGATGGGAAATATTTACGGTAGTAGATATATAACAGGCAAATTTGCAGGATATTTTTCTATTATCGGTAATGCTGTAATTTTTGTTATAAAGCTTTGGGCCGGCATAGTATCAGGGTCAGTTGCACTGGTTGCGGATGCGTGGCATACATTGTCAGATTCCTTGTCCTCGATTGTTTTACTGATAGGGATATATATTTCATCGAAACCGGCAGATGAGGATCACCCTTACGGGCATGGTCGTGCTGAAATAATTGCATCACTGATTATCGGACTTATTCTTGTCTTAATTGCAATTAACTTTTTTTATGAGTCAGCTGTAAAAATAGTGAATAAGGAGTCAGTTAATTACGGAATTTTTGCTATTGCCGCCACTTTGATTTCATTGGTTGGCAAGGAAATAATGGCACGTATTTCATTTTATGCAGCGAAAAATGAAAATCTTAAATCACTTGAGGCCGACGGATTGCATCACAGGTCAGATGCACTTACAAGCGGAGTTATTCTTATCGGGATATTACTTGAAAGATTTATCTGGTGGATAGATGGTGCCCTTGGTGTATTTGTTTCAGTGATGATACTATTTCTTGCTTACCGGATCGTCAATGAAAGTATCAGTCCCCTTCTGGGGGAAACACCCGATTCGGAACTTATAGAGAAAATCATTGATATTAGCCGCGAAATCCACAGAAATGACCTTTATCTGCATCAATTTCAAATGCACAGATATGGCCACCATACCGAACTGACATTTCATATTAAACTTCCTGGAAATTTTAAGCTGGATGAGGCAAATGAAATAACTGCCGTATTTATTCAAAGAATTAAATCTGAATTGAATATTTTTGCTACTATCTATATTGATTCATACACTAAGACCGACCAAAATTGAACCCCTTAAAGCAACTTGCCGGGCAGACTGCAATTTACGGACTTAGCAGTGTTATTGCGAGAGTACTCAACTTTCTGCTGGTACCATTTTATACAAGGGTGTTTACTGATCCGGCTGAATATGGCGTTGTAAATGAATTATATGCATATTTTGCTTTTCTTATAATTATTCTTACCTATGGTATGGAAACTGCTTTTTTCCGGTTTTCTTCCAAACATAAGAATTCAGATGTTGTTTTTTCCACCTCTCTGATATCGCTGTTTTCAACATCCGGATTATTTATCATATTAATTTTAGTTTTTTATCCTTTCCTTGCCTCGATTATCGGTTACGAGCAGAATCGGACTTTTATCCTTTTACTTGGGTTGGTTCTGGCGTTTGATGCTATGGTGGCCATCCCTTTTGCAAGGTTACGGTACATGAACAAGGCGCTCAATTTTGCATTGATTAAGTTATTTAATATATCCGTCAATATATTTTTTAACCTCTTGTTCCTATTTATCATACCATTTATGCTAAAAGAGGGGTATAATATTTATTTACTTGAACGCATTTATAATGAAGATTTCAGGGTTGGTTACGTGTTTGTTTCAAATCTTTTGGCCTCAATATTCACCCTTGGGTGGTTCTTAAAAGATATTGCCGGCGCCAGGTTAAAGTTTTCTGCACGGCTGTTAAAATCAATGTTGCATTATTCGTTTCCTTTATTGGTTGCAGGTCTTGCAGGGACTGTTAATGAGGTTATTGATAGAATAATGTTGAAATTCAGGTTGCCTGCGGAAATTGAAGCTCTTGAGCAGATCGGAATATACGGGGCAAATGTTAAAATTGCAGTTTTTATGACACTTTTTATACAGATGTTCCGGTATGCATCTGAACCTTTCTTTTTCAGTCAGGAAAAAAATAAAGGAAGTACTGGTCTGTATGCCCGGGTTCTTGAATATTTTACTATTGCTGGAGTTATTATTTTTTTAGTTATTTCCCTGTATCTTGATATTTTCAAGCATATTATCGGGTCGGATTATCATGAAGGTGTTAGAGTTGTTCCTGTTATATTAATGGGAAATCTTATGTTGGGAATATATTTCAACCTTTCAGTGTGGTATAAATTAAAGGAATTAACGATATTCGGGGCTATATTCGCCAGCATCGGAGCTGTCGTAACCATCGGCATAAACTACTTTTTTATACCGGTATATGGTTATATGGCATCGGCATGGGGGCATTTGCTGTCATATTCAATTATGGTCATAATTTCGTATCTGATCGGACGGCATTATTATCCCGTGCCATATAATGTCAAAAAGATACTGTTTTACATCTTCCTTGGTATTGGCTTGTATATTCTTTCCGGGATGTGGCAAATGGATAATGATTTATTTAGGTTTAGCTTAAACACTTTATTATTCCTTATTTTTGCCATCGTTGTTATAATCAGGGAAAGGAGCATTGTAAAAGAAATAATTAAAATAAGTAGAAAACAAAAGTCTTAGGTTAAAATGCGCATCAGAATAAAAAATGTCTCTTCAAATTCACTTCCGGCCTATGAAACAGTATATTCTGCCGGTATGGATGTCAGGGCTTACATTAAGGAGCCTGTAGTGCTGAAACCCTTAATGCGGTGCCTTGTCCCTACGGGATTATTTATTGAACTACCTGTCGGGTTTGAAGCTCAAATCAGGCCCAGAAGCGGACTGGCACATAAATTTGGTGTTACTGTTCTTAATTCACCGGGAACAATCGATGCAGACTACAGGGGTGAGGTAAAAGTTATTTTAATTAATTTGTCCGGTGATGATTATATTATCAACAACGGCGACAGGATTTGTCAGATGGTTATAAAAGAGTGTATGCAAACAGAATGGGAGGTTACTGATGAATTGAATGATACGTCACGTGGTAGCGGTGGATTTGGTCATACAGGAAACGACTAATTCATTTTATAGGACTTATGTGTATTGATAATTTGTTAAATTTCCGTTATTAAAAGAAAAATATTGACAGATGCCGGGAGGAGTTGTAAACAGGGGTTTTTATAAAAGTAGAATTATTTTGGGATGTTTTGGGATACTTATTTTAGTTCTGCTTAGCGGGTGTTCACCCGGAATAGTTATTTCGGGAAAGGAGGATTACAGCAAGCTTGATGAAATAAAAAAATTCGAATATGAGTATTCGATGCATGAGGGGATAAAATTCCGTTTACTTGGAGATTATGGTCGTTCAATTCATTTTTTCACTCGATGTATAGATATATTTCCTTACAGTGATGTGGCACATTTTGAACTATCTAACATTTATGCAATTGCCGGTGAAATGGATAAAGCTGTATATTATGCATCCCGTGCGCTTGAAATAGATCCGGGCAATATTTGGTATTACCATCATGTTGCGGGGCTTCACCGTGAAAACGATGACACTCGAAAGGCTATCGGAATATATGAAAAAGCTGTTGAGGTTTTCCCGTATTATACTGACCTGTATTTTGCCCTTGCAGCATTTTATACCTCTTATGGTCGTTATGATGATGCTTTGCTCGTTTATGAAAAGGTAGAAGGACTTACCGGTATTGATGAAAGGGTTTCTTTGTCAAAACAGCAGATTTATATGCGTACCGGGCAATTTGAGAATGCACACAGTGAAATTAGCAGGCTTATTAATGAATATCCTGGCGAAGCTCGCTATTATGGCATACTTGCTGAACTCTACGGATCAATAGGGATGGTTAATGAAGCGATTGAGAGTTATGAGAAGCTTTTTGAGCTGGATCCTGAAAACGGAATGGCCCAGTTGTCCATATCTGAATTTTATTTGACTGAAGGACGGTTTAATGATGCTGTTGATTATTTAATAAAGGCTTTCAGAAATCCCGGCCTTGATTTAATGGAAAAGGTTGAAATTCTTTCTGTAATTGTGCAGGATCCTGGTCTTACAGGAAAATATGCTATTGAGATTGAGCGAATAGGAAAGTTATTACAGCAGGAGTATCCAAATGAATCTGTTGTGAATGCTGTTATTGCCGATTTTTACCTGACTCTTGGTTGGTTTGAGGAGGCAGGTTCAGTTCTTAACGAACTATATGAGAATAATCCGGATAATCACTCATTTGCTGAACAGCTGATTGGAGTTGTCAGCTATCAGGGTAAGTACAATGATGTCATTGATATTGGTGAAAGGATAAAAGAAAATTTTCCTGACAGTTACATTATTCAATACTTTCTCGGATTAGCTTATTTAATGACTGATGAGACCCTGCCCGCTATCAATGTTTTTGAAAAGGCAATTGAAAATGAAAAGATTGACACTGAATTTAAGGGTATCATATATTCCTATTTGGGTGATCTGTTTCACAGGATTAATGATTACCGCAGGTCCGACCTGTATTTTGAGAAATCGTTGAGTATTGATCCGGATAATCTGGTTGCAAGGAACAACCATGCCTATTATCTTGCACTTAGAGGAGAAAATCTTGAAGAGGCGCTTGAGTACAGCTTGAAAACTATTGAGAAAGAGCCGGAAAATTCCTCATTTCTCGATACATATGCCTGGATACTTTATAAGATGGGCAGGTATGAGGATTCCCTTTTTTACATTGAGCTTGCATACGAAAAGAATGGTTCGGAAAGTTATGAAATTGTGAAACATTTTGGTCAGATTTTGATTAAGCTTGAAAGGTACAATGAAGCTGAATATATTTTAAATAAGGCAAGGGGGCTGACTGAAGATCATCAGGAGCTAGATCAGATTATAAAGGATGCAAAATACAAAATCACTCAATGAAACGTTAATTTGGAATGTATATAGCATAAGGTTAAGCTGTTGAATAAGATTTATTTGTATGTTCAGAAATAAAGGTGATATAATTAAATGTGGAAAATCGGTATTCCTGCTGTTGGGGGCATATTCTTTCTTGTTTGTCGGGTGTAAGGTTTTACCACCTGTGGATACCAGGATAAGACAGTATAAAGGAATGGAAATATATGACGAGATTATGTTGAGGAATCATGGAATTAAAACATACTCTGCCGGAAGGGTTTTGATTAATATTGTTGATGATGACCAGGTTCTGAATATGCGGGGTGCTGTAAGAATAAATAAGGATTCCGTTATTATGATCAGTGTCTCTGCTTTTGCCGGGATTGAAGCGGCAAGGATAAAGTTAACCAGTGATAGTGTTAAGATAATTGACCGGATTAATAATATTTATTTTGCCGGATCCTATGAGGATTCCGGCAGGTTTTTGCCATTGCCTGTAAGTTTTAATTTTGTTCAGGGCTTTTTCTTCGCATCAGCAATTAATTTTATTGATGAGTTTGAATATTTGAGCGAAGATGAGAGGATATATAATTTTGAAAATGAACTGCTAACAGTGCAGATTAAGACAAACTTTTTTTCCGGTGTAAAAATGAATTATGATCTGGCAAGGATTTCATTAGATCCTGATTTTATGGTGCGCAACATTGATTTATTATCTGGAGATAAGAAAATGTATGCCAGCTTGAATTACGGGTCATATAATGTGTATGACGGGTTTTCCTTACCAGAAAGTATTGAAATGTATTATTTATCGCATAACCTGCCGATGAAAGCTACATTGAGGATTGGGAGGATCGAGCTTAACAGGGATCTTACATTTCCTTTTTCTGTTCCTGAAAGATATAGAAGAATTGAAAATTAAAAGGCATGGGTAGATTCTCTCAAATATTTGTGATGTTACTTGTTCTGTTTTCATTTCAGGCAAGCGGACAGACAAAAGATGAGCTTGAACGACAAAGGAGGGAAACCCAGCAGATTATTGAAAACACCACGAGACTTCTTCAGCAGGCAAGTGTTAGCCGGCAAAGTGGCCTTGAAAGACTTAATATCGTGAACAGGCGGTTGCAACTGCGCCAAAACCTTTTGGCCACTATTGAAGCTGAAATTGTGTACATAGATGATTCTGTTTTAAAGAATGAAAGAAGGATCAGGGAGCTGGAAAAACAACTTGCTGAAGCCAGAGAGTCATACGCACATCTCATCAGGGTGGCATACCGGCACAGGTTTGCGCATCAGCGAGTAATGTTTGTTTTATCGGCTGAAGATTTTAATCAGGCGTACCGTCGGCTTAAATATCTTCAGCAATATGGCCAGTCAAGGCAAAAACAGATAAGCAGCATACAGTCATTAACAGCTGATATTGTTTTACAAATTGAGGATTTGGAAAGGAACAGACAGGAACAGCTGTCACTTTTACAACAAAAACGGCGCGAAACAAATGTACTTAACAGGGAAAGGGATCAGCAGGACTCTATTGTCCAGGATCTGAGACGTAAGGAGGCGCAATTAAGGGAAGAGCTTGTCAGGCAGGAAAAGGTTGCTAAGGCGTTACAGGATGCTATAGAGGAGTTGTTAAGAGAAGAAGCGCGCGTTGCCGCTGAAAGGCGGATATATGAATTGACACCCGAGGAAAGGATTATTTCAGATCAGTTTCAGAAGAATAAGGGAGGATTGCCCTGGCCAATTGAACGGGGGGTTGTTACAGGATTTTTCGGCGAGCATCCGCACCCCGTATTGAGAGGCATAAAAATACAAAATAATGGAATTGATATTAGTACCGTCGAAAACGCAGAGGTTATGGTCTTGTTTGACGGTGTTGTGAGGCAGGTCCGTTATGTTCCTGGCTCAAATAATGTTGTGCTTGTAAGGCATGGAAATTATCTGACAGTTTACGCCAATTTGTCCCACGTCTATGTCCGTGCGGGTGACCAGGTTGAAAGAAGACAATTGATCGGCAGGGTTTTTACTGATAGTGATGATTCAGAAAACAGTTTATTGCATCTGGAAATTTGGGAGGAGAACCAGAAACTTGACCCCATGTTATGGCTTAGCAGACAGTGATGAACTTAAAATTTACATTTCAGTTCTCATTGAGATAATATTTACTTTCTTTTTATCTCCTTATTTATCAACACTTATATTGGGAAAAAAATCATAGAGATTTTGTAACCATTTTACCGTTTATCAAGTATAAAACAATTGACTGTTGTCGGTATTTTGTTGATTGATATTTTTTTTTATGTTTAATATATATTCAAGCGATTGATATAGAGTTAGTTAAAAAAGTGAGTCGCTGTAATTTTGGTATTGTAAATGGTAATTTTAAATATAGCTGTATTTAAGATTATTGATACAGACATTTCATTTAAATGGAAAAAATAATCAATATTTCTTCAAAGATTGAGAATCTTAGAGAGGTAGAAAGAGTTATAGATGAAATATCAGCAGAATATGATCTGGGTTCGGAAGTATATGGAAATATTTTGATTGCATCACTTGAGGCTGTTAATAATGCAATTTCTCACGGGAATAATCTCAACCCTGAAAAGGATGTCGAGATTATTATCAAAATTACCAAAGGGTTGCTTAAAATTATAACTAAAGATGAGGGTCCCGGATTTGATTACAATAATGTACCTGATCCAACGGCCCCTGAAAATATTGAAAGAGTAAACGGACGTGGAATTTTTTTGATGAAGCAACTTTCGGATGGATTAACATTTCATGAGGAGGGACGTGTTTCCGAAATGATATTTAATATCTGAAAATTGGCCATATCCCAAACTTCAATTGATATCCGCTTTACCTACAGGAATTTTACCTCACTTAAAAGTTGGTTAACAGGAATTATCGAAAAGCATAAACTACAGGGAGGAGCAATTGCAATAGTTTTTGTTTCGGATGATTATCTTTTATCGGTGAACCGTGATTTTCTTAATCATGACTACTATACCGATGTGCTGACTTTTGATTACTCCGGTTTTAAAACTGTAAATGGTGATATACTGGTTAGTATTGAAAGGGTTAAAGATAATGCGATTAAGTACAACGTTGAATTCAACCGGGAACTGGACCGTGTTATTTTGCATGGAATGCTTCATCTCCTTGGTTATGATGACTCGTCAGCTGAGAGCATGCAAATGATGAGAAGGATTGAAGACACTTACCTTGAAGATAGATAGACTGTTATTTTGACTTACAGGAGGAACCGCTTCGCTTTAACTTATATTATTTACGGTATTCAGATTAAGTATCATTTATGTTATTGAGTCATGGTTTGGAAACAATGCTTTTCAATCCGTTGAATCCTCATGCAATGTTATTCTTCTTTGATCTGTAGTTAACTGATGAGGATTTCCGACGAAATTTTTTTCATTCGTCCATGTGTAATTTTAAATGAAAAAAATTTCATCTACATTTGTAGGTTTTGCTTTTAAATTCAAATGAAAGAATTTAAATACGATGTTATAGTAGTAGGAGGTGGGCATGCTGGTTGTGAGGCAGCTGCATCTGCTGCTAACATGGGTAGCCGTGTTATGCTTATAACTATGGATATGAGCAAGATAGCACAGATGAGCTGCAACCCGGCCATTGGCGGGATCGCAAAAGGTCAGATAGTCAGAGAGATAGATGCGCTTGGGGGTTACACGGGAATTGTTACTGATAGAAGTATGATCCAGTTCCGGATGCTGAACAGAAGCAAAGGACCGGCAATGTGGAGCCCGCGGGCACAGTGTGACAGAATGCTGTTTTCATCATCATGGCGAATGATTCTTGAGTCGCAGCGAAATATTGATTTCTGGCAGGATTTAGTAACTGGGCTGATTATTAAAAGGAAAAGGGTTATAGGTGTCAGGACAAAAGTAGGGAAAGAGATTTTTGGAAGATCTGTTATATTGACAAACGGCACTTTTTTTAATGGAATAATACATATTGGTAAAGTTAAAATTACGGGAGGCAGGGCTGCAGAACCTTCTTCAACCGGTATAAGTGAACAGCTGGTTGATTCGGGGTTTAAGACTGGCAGGATGAAAACCGGAACTCCTCCCCGGATTGATGGCAGGTCTGTTGATTTTACCAGGACCATGAGGCAGGATGGTGATCCTGACCCCGGGAAATTTTCCTATTTGAATCATGAATACAGGGTCCGGGATCAGATGCCCTGTTTTATAACATACACAAATAAAGAGGTTCATGATGTTTTATCAGATGGTTTCAGTGACAGTCCCCTTTTCACCGGGAGGATAAAGGGTGTTGGACCACGCTATTGTCCAAGCATAGAAGACAAGATTGTCACTTTTTCTGATAAGGATCGTCATCAGCTTTTTCTTGAACCTGAAGGACGTGATACTGTTGAGTACTATTTAAATGGTTTTTCATCATCACTGGATCAGGAGATACAGGTTAAGGCACTCAAACTTGTTCCGGGTTTGGAAAATGTAAGGATTTTCAGACCTGGATACGCAATTGAATACGATTATTTCCCACCCACACAGCTTAAGTATACGCTTGAAACACAGTTTATTGAAAATTTATACTTCGCAGGGCAGATTAATGGTACCACTGGTTATGAGGAAGCTGCAGCACAGGGTCTGATAGCAGGGATTAACTCACATTTGAAAAATAATGGGCAGCCGGAATTTATTCTGGGAAGGGATGATGCCTATATAGGTGTTCTTATTGATGATCTTATTTTAAAGGGAGTCGATGAACCATATAGAATGTTTACATCAAGGGCTGAATTCAGGTTGCTCTTGAGACAGGACAACGCTGACGAGAGGCTGACCATGAGATCAAATAATATCGGACTGGCTTCTGGTGAGAGAATTTCATTATTTAATTCTAAATCAGCAAAAGTTAAAGATGTTACACAATTTTTATTTAGTCACAGTGTATCCCCTGAATCAGTAAACCCTTTTTTGGAGCATAAGAGCAGCTCACCAATAAGACAGAAAGTTAAACTTTATGAAATACTATTGCGACCCCAGGTTTCAATTCATGATCTTGTAGATGTTATTTCGGAGTTTCGTTCCATTTGTTCTCCTTTGGATAATTTGATTATTGAAGTACTTGAAAGTGTCGAAATAAATTTTAAATACAAGGGTTATCTTGAGAGGGAAAGGATTATTGCAGATAAGATAAAAAGACTGGAAAAAATTGAAATAAATCCCGATTATGATTATGATAACCTAAAATCAATATCTACGGAGGGTCGTCAAAAATTAAAGAAGTTCAGACCCTCAACTCTTGGTCAGGCTTCCAGGATTAGTGGTGTGTCCCCTTCTGATATAAGTGTATTGCTTATTCATATGGGACGATAAAGAAAATTGTTCCACGTGGAACAATCAGTTGCCTGTTACAAAGTTTATAAAGTGTAAATTGTTCCACGTGGAACAATTTTGTTGATTTAATTATTTGAATTGATGCGATCTGTTATTAAAGGGAACGTTGTTGATGCTTTTAGAAACAGGATTTTCCCTGCTGAAATTGAATTTTCAGATGGAAAGATTAAGCAAATAGTTGAGGTCAGTGAAAAATTTCCCTGTTACATTCTGCCAGGATTTATAGATTCGCATATACATATTGAAAGTTCGATGCTTGCACCGGCAGGCTTTGCCAGATTTGCTGTAAGGCATGGCACGGTTGCTGTTCTTGCCGATCCTCATGAAATTGCCAATGTTGCTGGCCTGGACGGGATTGACTATATGATAGAAAATGGGGAAACCGTCCCCTTGAAATATTTCTTTGGAGCTCCTTCCTGTGTTCCTGCTACAGAGTTTGAAAGCTCGGGTGCCCGACTTGATTCAATGGATGTCAGGAATCTTTTAAAGAGGGGTGATATTTATTTTCTGTCTGAAATGATGAATTTCCCGGGGGTGATAAATGGAGATGATAGCGTAATTAAAAAAATTATTGCTGCACATGAACTAAATAAACCTGTAGATGGACATGCTCCGGGATTGACCGGCCAGAATCTCATAAAATACATCAGTGCAGGGATAACTACAGATCATGAATGCGTTACAATGCAGGAAGCGGTTGAGAAAATAGAGGCAGGGATGAAGATTCAGATCAGGGAGGGAAGTGCAGCTAGAAGTTTTGATCTTTTCTGTGGATTGATTGACAGGTTTCCTGATTCTGTAATGCTATGTTCAGATGATATGCATCCGGATGATCTATTAGAGGGGCATATGAATAAAATGCTTGCGAGGGGGATGAAAAACGGCATAAACATTTATAATCTTGTCAGGGCCGCAACTGTTAATCCTGCATTGCATTATAATCTTCCTGTAGGCTTACTCCGGGAAGGCGACTATGCAGATTTGGTCGTAGTTAAGGACCTTAACAATTTTGAGGTTTTGGAAACCTGTATAAATGGGAAAACGGTTTACCGGGAAGGAGAAGTTCTTTTTGAAGGAAAATATAAGAAATTTGAAAAAATTTTTCGTAGCAATTACATAAGGCCACAGGAAATTAAAATTATTGCCGCAGGCAGAAAAATCAGGATAATTGATGTCAGGGATGGTGAATTATACACAGGAGAAATAATAGATCATGCAACTATCAGAAATGGTTTTGCAGTTGCTGATCCTGAAAGGGATATTTGTAAAATTGTTGTAGTAAATAAATATCAGGATAATCAGGTATCTGCAGGATTCATTTCGGGTTTTGGTTTAATTAAAGGGGCAATTGCCGGTTCAGTTGCACATGATAGTCATAATATTATTGCAGTTGGGACAGATGACAATGAGATAGCTGACGCTGTAAACACTGTACTTGATATGGGTGGCGGGCTTAGTGCTGTTTCATCAGGAAAGAAATTGAAATTGCAGCTTGAAATTGCCGGGCTGATGACCAATGAAGAAGGCGATTTAGTGGCACACAAGTACAAAGAACTTGATGAATATGCTAAAGAGCTGGGCTCCAGGCTAACAGCGCCCTTTATGACTTTGTCATTTATGTCATTACTGGTTATCCCTGAGTTGAAAATCGGTGACAGGGGACTGTTTGATGTGAATAAGTTTTCTTTTACATCATTGTTTGCTGAATAATTTTCCGGATTTTGCTATGGATGTTAAAATTAAAGAAAAAATTCGTGAATCTGTAAAGACTTTACCTTCACTGTCAGGAGTTTATTTGTTCAGGGACAGCGGAAACAGGGTAATATACGTCGGCAAAGCGAAAAATCTAAAAAAAAGGGTTAGCTCCTACTTTTCAAAAAGAAAATTTGATAATAATAAACTCAGGGTGCTGGTCAGGCAGATAAGAAAGGTGGATCATATTGTTGTTGAAACTGAATCTGATGCACTACTTCTTGAGAATAACCTTATCAAGGAATACAGACCCCGTTATAATGTCCTTTTGAAAGATGATAAGTCATTTCCCTATATATGTATAAAAAAAGAGCCTTTCCCAAGGGTATTTTCAACGAGGAACCCAATAAAGGACGGTTCTTCATATTACGGACCATATACTTCTGCTTATATGGTCAGAACTATATTGGATCTTATTAAACAACTATATCCCCTGCGAAACTGTAATTACCATCTCAGTAATGAAAATATAGATTCAGGCAAATTCAAGGTGTGCCTGGAGTACCATCTTGGCAATTGCAAAGGTCCCTGCGTTGGCAAGCAGGAATCAGAGGATTATGAAAATAATATACAGCAAATTAAGAACATACTCAAGGGAAATATCCGTGGAGTTCAGGATTTTCTCAAAGAGCGGATGAAAACGCAGGCAAAGGAATTTGCCTATGAAGAAGCCCAGAAAACAAAAGAAAAACTGGAAACCATTGAGAAGTATCAAAGTAAATCGACAATTGTAAATCCATCAATACGTGACCTTGACGTAATTTCATTTGTAGATAATCCGAAATATGCTGTTTCAAATTACATTAAAGTGGTAAATGGTGCTGTTGTTCAGTCACAAACCATGGAGATGAAGAAAGTGATGGCTGAAAATAAAACTGATCTTCTTGCTCTTGTAATTGCTGAAATACGAAGCAGGGAATTCACTTTTTCAAATGAAATTGTTGTACCCTTTCTTCCCGAAGTTGATATTCCCGGAGTAAAATTTGTAATTCCGTTCAAGGGAGATAAAAAAAGATTAATTGATCTATCCACAAGAAATGCATTATATTACTTAAAAGAAAAGGAGAAAATACTTTCAGCAGGAAAAACTGCCAGCAAAGCTGAACGTATCCTGGAAAAGGCGATGACCGACCTGAGGCTTCAAAATAAACCTTATCATATAGAATGTTTTGACAATTCAAATATCCAGGGAACAAATCCGGTTTCAGCCTGTGTCGTTTTCCGGAATGCGCTGCCAAGCAAAAAAGAATACCGGCATTATAATATTCGAAGTGTGACCGGCCCGGATGATTATTCGTCGATGAAAGAGGTTATTACCCGCAGGTACCGGCGTATGGTCGATGAAAAGGCTTCCCTGCCGCAATTAATAGTTGTTGATGGGGGCAAAGCCCAGCTGGGTGCCGCTGTCAATGCTATCTCTGAACTGGGTTTAACCCGGGATATCAGAATAATAGCAATTGCAAAAAAACTTGAGGAAATTTATTTCCCGGATGATCCTGTACCATTGTATCTCGATAAAACTTCGGAGACCCTTCGTTTAATACAGCATCTGCGAAACGAAGCGCACCGTTTCAGCCTGGTGTTTCACAGGCAGAAACGTTCAGCCGGATTTACCAGATCTGTTCTGCTATCTGTTCCCGGGCTCGGGAACAAAACTATCGAGAAGCTCTATTCTGAATTTAAGACATATGAGAGGATTAGAGATGTTGGTTTTGAAGAACTGTCATCGGTAATCGGAAGGACCAGGGCAAAAGCGCTGACTGACTATTTTCGCCGGTCAGAACCACAATAAATTATAGAATAAATGTTTTTAAGCTGATAATCAGGCTTTATTCGTTGGTCAAATAAATAAATAAATCATAAGAGTTGAATTAACCTTTTGAATTAGAAGCGATTGGCTTCAATAACTCTGTTACCTGCTCCTCTCTGTGATATAGTCTGCAAGGTCAATTAAAGATCTTTTAGCCTCATTATCAGAGAAAACAGAAAGACAATCGATTGCCTTTTCCTTGTGTTCGTGCATTTTCCCAACGGCATACTCTAGCCCTTTTTTGCTAACTACAAAGTCAATTACCTTTTGGATTTTGGCCGAATTGTTATTGTTTCTTTTAATCAGTCCAAGAATCTCTCTTTTTTTTCCTGATGAAGCATTGGAAAGTGCATGAATAAGAGGAAGTGTGATCTTTTTCTCTTTTATGTCGTTGGCAATTGGTTTACCGATTATCCCTTTCTTTTGATAATCAAATATGTCGTCTTTAATCTGGAATGCTATCCCTGCATGTTCTGCATACTGTTTTAATTTTCCGATCCTGAAGTCATCTGTACTTACAGAAGTTGCTCCGGAACCGGCGCAGGCAACCATAAGTGTTGCCGTCTTTTTCCGGATTATGTCGAAATATTCTTCTTCTGTAATATTTAACTTTCTGGATTTCTGTATCTGATATAGTTCTCCTTCACTCATTTCTTTAACTGCTTCAGATACTATTTCAAGCAATTTATATTCTTTTTCTGCAACTGCAAGAAGAAGGCCTCTCGATAAAAGGTAATCGCCTACCAGTACTGCTATTTTGGTTTTCCATATGGCATATAAGGAAAAGAAACCTCTTCTTTCATATGAATCATCCACAACGTCGTCGTGAATGAGGGTTGCAGTATGAAGCAACTCAATTAACGCAGCTGCTGTATAGGTTGAGCGGGTGGGCTCACCGATTATCCTGGCAGAGAGAAATACAAGAACCGGCCGGAGCTGTTTGCCTTTTCGTCTGAGGATATAATTTGTTATGTGGTTCAATAAAGGCACTTTTGTTTTCATGGAGGATTTGAAATAGGATTCAAATTCCAGCATTTCTTTATTTATGGGTGCTTTTATTGCGCTCAGACTGGCCATCAGACATAATTTGGTGTAAAAATAGTAATTTATAAAGAGATAATTCCGAGAATTAAAAATATAGAGGCAAGTTGTATTCTGATAATTGTCATGTTTTCATTTATGATGTATTTATATATTTGTATAATAGTAAAGTTATCCGGCAGTCCAAATTAAAATGATTTTTAATAATGAAATTTAGCGAACTGAATGTTGAACATCTTGATAAGGCTGCCAATATGCTTAAAGCTATTGCTCATCCTATGCGAATAGCCATTATCGGATTTCTTGAGGGAGGGAAAAAATTAACCGTTACACAAATCCATGAGCTGCTGGAGATAGAGCAGTCAACTACTTCTCATCACCTTGGTATTCTGAAAGACAAGGGTGTATTATCGTCAAAGAGAGAAGGTAAAAATACTTTTTATTTCCTTAAGCATAATAATCTAACTCAGATTGTTGATTGCATCAACAGGTGTTGCTAACAGTTTATCAGGTTATTAAACCTGTTGATAGACTGACCCAAAACAGTCATATCACTTTTTTGCCGTTCGCTTGAATATGTCATAGACCCTTCGAGAATTGAATCATAAATTGCCCTGTTTTTCAAAATCTCAATTGCTTTTCCAATATAGGGATCCCCTGTCAGAGAGGCCTCAATCCTCCCCTTTTGGTAATAGTACCTGCTGGCAATTTCTTCCCTGAGAAGAGCTTTTATGTCATCTTTATATGTCTCGAGATCTTTTTTCTTATCATGCCGGATTCTTTCTTCAAGCTCTTTAAATAAATCACTTGAAAGATCATAGTATTGTTCCTGCTTTGCAGCATTGATGAGCTGTTTAAGATTGGCTTCAGTTTGTGTTTGATAATCAAAATCCACTTCTTCAAGGAAATCTATAAAATCCCGGTATTCCTCGTCACTGATCTGAAAAGATGAAACGGGAGGTATTTCAGGATTACGTGCCGCGTAAAGAGTAGCATAATTAAAAATATGGTTACGGGCATAAAGATTTACCACAACCGGAGCAGTTCTTTTTTCTTTTATTTCGATATCAGGCATAATGCCCCCGCCGTCATAGACTATCCTGCCACCTTTCGTTCTGAATTCATTGATCATGGAATCAGGGATATAGGAAATACCGCTGTCATTTGAAAAATCCATGGCCTGGATACATCTGCCGCTGGGTGTGTAATATTTTGCGGTGGTTATTTTAAGCTGGGCATTGTAGCTGAGCTGGCGTGTAGTTTGGATGAGTCCCTTGCCGAAGGTCCTTTGTCCTACTAAAACTCCCCTGTCGAGGTCCTGAAGTGCGCCTGCAACTATTTCAGAAGCCGATGCAGAGCTTTTTCCAACCAGAACTACCACCGGAATATCAGGATCAAGGGGATTTTTCCTTGCTCTGTAGGTATGATCCCATTGCTTTAATTTTCCCCTGGTACTGACTATATCCTCATCTTTGTCAACAAAAAGGTTTGTAACATTTACGGCCTCCATCAGCAATCCACCCGGATTACCCCTTACATCCAGAATTACCGATTCAATACCATGTGACCTTTGGAGGTATTTCATGGCATCCCTGACCTCTTGATGAGCATTTTCAGTGAAACCATTGAACTGGATATATCCGATTTGGTCTGCAACAGTCCCGTACCAGGCTACATTGTCAATTTTGACTTCTTCTCTTGTTATTGCCTTAGTTATCGGATCAGGTTCTCCATTGCGCTGAATAGTAATATTGATATTGCTTTGAGGCTGACCCTTGAGTAATTCGCTGATTTCATTCACCAAAAAACCTTTTGTTGATTTGCCTTCGATGGCGATAATGATATCTCCGGCACGAAGGCCCGATTTTTGAGCAGGGTAGTTTTCATAGGGTTCTATTATCATTACGTAATCACCTACCTGGCGAATCAAAGCACCTATCCCTCCGTATCTGCCGGTTGTCATCGTGGCATAATTATCTTTCTCCGATTCAGGTATGTAGGTGGTATATGGATCAAGTCCACGGAGTACTCCCCCTATCCCGTTTTCTATAAGTTTTTCCGGTTCCGTATCATCAACGTAAAACAGGCTTATTTCCCTTATCATCGAGAAAAAAATATCCATATTCCGGGCAAGCTGGAAATCCCTGTTTGCCGAAATATTGGCGAATCCGTAAGTCAGAATTATTAAGCCCGACGCTGCCAGTAAAATGATACCGTTATTTCTGAGTTTTCCGAAGAATTTATCCATGGTTAATAAAATTTTTTCTGGATCGGTTTATTTCCGTATTGGAATTCAGAGTACAAAATGTATTGTGAATCATTGCAAAATTAATACTTTTTCTTCAAGGAAATTTTCTAATTTGTCTGTGTGTAATTTTTTCATCTTGATTGTGTGTAATTTTAAATGAAAAAAATTTCATCTACATTTGAGAAGCCGGAGCTGATTTTTATGCAAAGGCTGTGGTTCAATTTGGCTTCAGTCTTCCTTATTGCCGCAAGGAGTGTCATTTTCACCGGCACCGGAGTCAGTTGCTCGGGTTTTGTCGGTACAGGAATCGGTTTTACCTGCAATTTTGAGTTATTTTATACGTTAAAAATTAGTGGTATGAAATTAGATTTATATGTGCAACCGGTCACCAGCCTGATTTAAGTCTGCAATGATCATTAAGGGGTTGTAATTTTTATAGAATTCAAATCAAAATATGTAATATTATGGATGCCTTAAAAACAAAGCGGAGGGATTTTTGCCGGAAACTTGCATCTTTATCCCTGGCCGGTTTGCTCCCAATGCCAGCTTTTGCAGCATGTTTTTCTGATCCCTCTACACGAAACAGTAACATATCCCATAAAAATATGTCTGCAATACCTGATAGTTTCTCCGGTGATTTTGAACCTGGCTACCTGAAACTCCATCGTACAGGTGAACTTAAAGCCAGGGCTGAAGTTATGTGGGATATGATGGGCGCCTGCAGGCTTTGCCCCCGTGAATGCGAGAATGACAGGATACGCGGACAAAAAGGTGATTACTGCGACGCTACCGCCCAGCTACGTGTCTCTTCCTTTAACCCGCATTTTGGTGAAGAGCGGCCCCTGGTCGGCAGGAACGGTTCAGGGACTATTTTTTTCACTCATTGCGCAATGTTATGTGTTTTCTGTATTAACTGGGAAATCAGCCAGGGTGGTGCAGGCCGGAATTATAGCATAAAGCAGTTGAGCGATATGATGCTTCAGCTTCAAAGGATCGGATGTCATAATATTAATGTAGTGACACCCACTCATTATGCCCCACATATACTGCTTGCGCTCGACCAGGCTGCGTCCAGGGGATTAAAACTGCCGGTAGCCTACAATACCAGCGGATGGGAACGACTTGAGATACTTAATCTCCTTGATGGGGTCATTGATATTTATCTTGCAGATTTCAAGTATTTTGACTCCGATATGGCAAATAAGTATTCACCAGGTGCCGATACCTATCCGGAAATAACGAAAAAAGCGATTACCGAGATGAACCGCCAGGTCGGGATCGCTGATCCACGTGCCAACAGTGGCATACTTCAGCGGGGATTAATAATAAGGCATCTTGTGATGCCGAATAATGTCGGCGGATCTGGAGATCTGTTACGGTGGATAGCAGAAAACCTTCCTAAAGAGACCTATGTAAATATTATGTCCCAGTACCGGCCTATGTTCAATGCTCATGATTATCCGGAAATTTCCCGCAGACTAACTGTGAGGGAATACCGTGATGCTGTTGCTGCAGCCCGTAACGCCGGCCTTACAAATCTGGACATACAGGGAGGTTAGGATTTTCTTGATTTGAAGGAGTTAAAATTCTGGTTAATATTAAGGTTCAATTCTGTGCTTTGATGATCATTATAAAAAAGGCCCATCCCGGAAATGTGGAATTAATTTCATTGTTCCAGGAAAGAATGGCTCTGGAAACAGAAAATCTAAAACTGGATCCCTGTACTCTGAGGAGAGGAGTTAGCGCGGTATTTTCCGATCCGGTAAAAGGCTGTTACTATATTGCTGAAATTGAAGGTAAAATAGCCGGGTCACTTCTTATTACCTATGAATGGAGCGACTGGAGAAACGGAATGATATTGTGGATCCAGTCAGTCTATGTTTTACCCGAATACCGTAATAAAGGGGTATTCAGGCATTTATATAACCATATCAAGAAAATGGTTGAAGATGATCCGGGTCATCACGGTATCCGCCTGTATGTTGACAGAACAAATAAAAGGGCTATGGATGTATACAGCCGGTATGGAATGAATGGAGGGCATTACCGCCTGTTTGAATGGATCAAATTTTCCCGGTGAACCTATGCCCGTTAGCTGGATCATAGCAGGTGCGCTGGTAATCCTCTATCTTATCTGGATAGGTACCTTTTATTATGGATGGGCCAGAACCCCCTCCCGGCCATCTGAAGGCGGTAGAGTGAAAACACCTGTGTCAGTAATCCTGCCGGTCAGGAATGAGGAATCTGACATCTCTGTAATTCTTAATGATCTGGCTGGTCAGGATTATCCTCAAAGTATGCTTGAGGTTATTGTTGTCGATGACCATTCGTCTGATCTAACCCGGGAGATTGTCAGGGATTTTATAAAAGTTTATGGGAATATCCGTTATATCAAGCTTGAGGAAGGCAGCACGGGGAAAAAACAGGCTTTCCTGAAAGGGCTATCCGCGGCAAACTTTCCTTTTATTCTTACCACTGATGCAGATTGCAGGCTTACTGACCGGTGGGTAAGAAGTATGGTTGAATGTTTTGAAGAAACGAAAGCCGACCTTATTGCCGGGCCTGTATTGATAAAGGC
>SLOS01000429.1 GCA_007132365.1 Bacteroidales bacterium
ATTACAATTGAGCATGCTGAAGACATTGTTCAGCAACCATTAAACTATCTTTTAGACACAGTGAAACTTAATCAGCTAGTGGATGAGTTTTCCCTTTCCACAAAAACTTCATTCTGCCCAACTCTCATTGTATATTACAATATTTACAACATGATAATCAAAGATGATATATTGAATTCAAAAGAAATGGAGTATATGAATCCTCTTATTAAATTATTTGACAGCAAGGGCCAATTTAACAGATGGGATAATGCAAAAAAGAATGACCCTGCAATTGAAAAGAAGATACTTGACCAACACAATTTTCATCTTTTAGCAATTAAAAAGATGAACGATGCAGGAGTAAATATCGTTTCTGGAACTGATGCAGGAATAGGAATAACAGTACCTGGATTATCAATCCATCAAGAACTCCAGTTATATAGTAATGCGGGACTTTCAAATTATGAAGTTTTAAAAACTGCAACAATAAACCCTTCAAAATCACATAGTTTAATGAGTGACATAGGTTCCATAGAGAAGCACAAAATAGCAAATTTAATTCTTCTGAAAAATAACCCTTTGGAAGATTTACAAGCATTAGAGAACCCTGAAATTGTTTTTATTAAAGGAAGGGTAATAGATAAAAAAGTCTTAAATGCGTTTAAGACAAAAGCAAGGAAAAGAAATAATTTAATCGCAACCATATTGAGATATTTAGAAAATAAAGTTGTTGAAAAATAAACTATCGCCAACATGGTATAGCCATAATAGCGGGGCAAGGTGGTTGTTTTGCGGTCGCTGCTCCGCTTGGGCTTTTGTCACGGCAGAAAGTGACGAAGCCCGCAAATCCGCTACTGTGGCTATACCAGGACCATTGGGGGTAATTGCAAGAAAGACTTCGCAAAGATTCTAAATCACCATAATGAAAATAGCTCTAACAACTTTTGGTTCCAGGGGAGATATTCAACCATATATTGCACTTGGGCTAGAATTACAAAGAAATGGACATTCAGTAACAATTTTAACTCATCCCTGGGCTAAAAGAATTGTGAATTATTATGGTCTTACACACATTTCTGTTGGGAAAGATATTGATATTCATAATTGGGCAAAGCTGTTTTGTTGAGAATTCTTCTAACACTATCAAAGGATTTAAATTCGCGTTAAATTTCATTTTTGATAACTTAAGAAATTGTCATAAAGATTATTTATCAGCAATAAAAAATTATGACCTGATAATTGGACATGGTATTGTTGGGGAAGCCGAAGCAGAAATACTTGGCAAACCCTTTATTACAGTCTCTATTGCTCCTATTGGACTTCCAAAGGAATACTGGAAATCAAAAAACCTCCTTTGGTTTCAGTTCCGGTTCGGACCACTGCCACCTGACGGAGCAAAACACTGCCACCCTTCTGTAGTATCAACATAATTAATATTTCCAGAAGCTGCCATCTGAGTTAAAACAGAAAGGATTTTTCTGTTTTGGAAACGGGATTTTAAATAGGGCTCATTTATCGGGCAATAAGAGCCAGAGGGAAACTGCTCGCCTGCTTTTAAGCCGGCCCGATGCCGGGTTAAAAGCAAAAAGGCACCAGGAACTCTCTTTTGACGCCCACAGACAACCATCGCTATAAAACTTCGCCCTCGGTTGCTGCTCACCTTTATACTTTTACTTATTGTATTTTTCCTGTAACAGTTTTCCTTGATATTCGCGGTAGCTTGGACCGGTGTTATGCAAACGTTCTCATAACAATGTGCCAAGCTATCGTAAGTACCAGAGTGAATTAATGCAGAAAAAATATACTGAGAAGAAACAGAATAAAACGGAACCAGGGTAAAATAACCAGTAAAACTGATATAGAAAAAAAAGGGTGTGGACGAAAGTTTACACCTTTTTTTACCCTATTGCTCTATTATCAATATGATAGATGGCGGGGTGAAATTGGAAATCATTTGCTTGTTTTAAAATGAAAATCGAACATGAAAATCCTCACCGGAAAGTAACTCTACTTACAGCCTGAAACCTACAACTAATCAACAACTCAAAAGGGTGGTATCAAAATGTTCAATCTGATGGTAACATTTTAAATCCCCGTTAAAAGCATGCGTGGAAAGGTAAAAATGGATAAATTCGAAATGATAAATCCCGTTGTACAACAAACCAATACATTGGCAGTTCTGACCTAAAATCTGCACTCATACTCAGGTGAAACGCTCTGGAAAGAGAATTGCAAAGAAGTGTACAGGCAAGAAGAAAATAACGAGTGGAAAATCATCCACAGCCATTGGTCGTTGACTAAACCTTCTATTGATTAATTATATTGTCACACCTTTAAGATTGCTTATGGATAAAATATTGACATTCATTGATAGACAAGCCTTTCGGGAATGGCTTGGTAAGAATGGGACAGAGAGTGATGGCATATGGTTAAACGGTAAAAATCACGGAAAACGCAAAGGTTGCTATTATCACCGGCTTTTATTATAACACCATTATCACTGTGCCGGCAGGTCATCAGGGGTGTTGATATTTGTGAATGCCCTCCTCACCCTTTCAGTGTCAGGCATTTCAATGTATTCTGCGTTGATGACAGCAATGAAGCGGCGGACTGACAGATCGGGTGAAGAGGCAAGGAACTTCTCCAGATCCGCTGCAAGTGCCGTCCGGTATATCGCATGGAGTGGTTCGGGATATTCTACGAGCACCGGGATGAGGGCATCTGCTTCGGCCAGGCTCTCATATCGCCGGATAAGCTTCCTGATCACATCCTCATCGACAAAAGGCATATCGCATGGTACAACGAATATGGCGGGTGCAGCGGCTCTTTTCATTGCTGCGTGAATTCCCCCCAGGGGGCCCTTGTCTCTGATTATGTCTGTAATGGTAACGATTCCCTCAAAGCCTGCATACCTGCCGGGTGTATTAGTCACAACGAGTATTTCCCCGAAAAGGTTATCCAGTTTACGGGCCAGAACCTTTATAACAGGAACTCCGTCAATCAGCATAAAAGCTTTGTCCGATCCCCCGAAACGGGTATTCTTCCCTCCTGCGAGGATCACGGCGGTAAGTTGTTTGGCTGCAGCAGACATAACTGTTTTAAGAAGGGCAATATATCAATAGTTCAAATATTTTCCTACTTTTGGTGAAACAAAACAGAATAGCCATGACCAGCCGAAGAGACCTCAAGAAGGATATACACTGCCTTACATTTGAGCTTATATCCGAATGTCTTGTTTATCAGCATTTACACCCCGAAGTAAAGGAAGAGAAAATCAACGCCATTATCGAAGAGATAATCACTCACCGCAACGAATATATTGCCAGGGTCAACCACCCGGACGGAAAGGACAACCCCGCCCTTGTTAAAAAGCACTACCGGGCAATTATAGACGATATTAAAAATAAGACCGTCTCGCTGCTTGACCAGCTTTCTGAACAATAATTCTCCGCTGCTGATTTGTCTCTGAATTTTACCAGGCAGAAGCTTTATATTTATATATTTTGTAATTTGTTACTATTCAGACTGTTGGTGGTATTGTGACTCCGGTCTTCTGGATTTGCCGCTGCAAAAGCATTTGAATCCGTTTTCCCGTTTATTAACCTGAATTTTTTACGTTTGGCACAAAAAATTTAAATCCTTGTTATGATCCTCTCCCTTACAGGTTTGGCAGAATCAGGTGAGCAGGTGCGCGGAGTACTGAGGGACAGGATAAGGGAAGCAGTGAGAGGTGAAGCCAAAGAAGAGGAGAAAAAGGTTGAAGCAGAAGAGGTTGAACCCGGCCGGGGTGAGACACCACCCACTCCTTTTCATAGGAGAATGGAAAAGAGGATGAAAAAAGCCATGGGGATGGCTGATCTGGATTTTGAAGATCAATATACTTTCATCTCAAGTATGAGTATGGATATTGAGAGTTACGATCCGGAATCACGTTATGTTTATGCTGTCTGAATCTGAAAGTGAAAAAACCGGCTTGACTCTGAGGATGGATCCCGATGAGCAGGTTGACGTATATGACCCCGATAAGAAGATCTATGAAGAAGATGGGATCTATGATACCGGTCCGCTGATCCCGAACTTCAGCAGAACAGGCCACACCAATAGGAAATCAGGATATGCCTGCAATGAGTACCTGTGTGAAGATGACAGCCTCCGGATAAACATGTGGGTATCAACCGATGCAAAATCCAACAGGAAAAACAACAAAAAACACTCGATTTGCAAAAAAGCTTTCAACGATATTGAAGTTGTTGCTTTAAACTCTGGTCATTTACTAAGTTTTAAAAAGCATAAGAAGTAAATTCATTGATAATTGATTTTTTGAGAAATAATCCCAGAAAAGGCCAGGGTTGTCTTTTTCAAAGGTGCGGGGCATGTCGCAAATCTTGACAAACCCGATGAATTTAAACAGGTTTTTTAAAAATAGTTGCTGATTTATACAGTAATAAATAAAAGTGATTTTACTATGCGGAACACTACACTTATTAAGCAGTGAATATTAAATATGCTTAAGATCACTTTCGTGGAATTGAGATTTGACAGGCAGACCCTCTGTGATGATCCCTCCCCCTTGACCTGGCCGGGATAAAAAAAAATTCCCGGCTTCATCACCGGCAGACAAACCGGTAGAGGAATAACCGGGACTTTATTGAAATGCCCTGTCAGCTTTTGAACTTACAAAATCTAACTCTACTTCCCGATCCTACCTTTAAGCATGGTTATTGAAAGCGGAGGAAAGGTATACGTGATCTGGTCGCCTCTTGTCCTTACCTGAGGTTTCTCAACAGTTCTGACAACCTCATTGCCAAAATCATTCACTGCCTTGATGCCGGGACCGGTAATTTCATAAACCGTGAAGTTGCCCGTAAAATTGCCGGTCTGCGATATTATGTCGGTCCGTATTGGTTTCTCTTTGTGCCGGTTCACCACAGCAATGACAACCTCGCCGTCATTCCAGGTTGCTGACACATCCAGATACGGAAAAGAATTTCTGCCCGCTTCCGAAGCAGTAGATCCGCGTAGTGTAAATTCATCACAGTCCACAAAAACATCAAGTGAGGTGCCGTGTGCATTATTCGCAAAGAGTTCAAGAGGGAAATAGATAGTTTGCCTGAACAGATCTGTTTCACTTGTAAATATGGGGGCAATTACGTTTACAAGTTGCGCCATGTTGGCCATCTTTATGATATCGGCATTGCGGATAAATCCGTTTAAGAATCCTGCTACAACCAGGGCATCTTCAAGGTTATAATGCTCCTCCAAAGCACGGGGACCGGTTCCGGCCGCACCTCCCATGGTCCTGTACCAGACATTGTACTCAGTCCACGCAATATAGATCGGATCCCTTGAACCCCGTCTCGCATGCTGCATCTCCCTGTCTATCATGCCTCTTACAATATTAGTGCGATATTCCATAATATGCGGTGTGGCTACGAAATTATAATAATCGTCTGCCCTGTTTCCAACATATGTGTGCAAAGCAATATAATCTGCATAATTTCTCAGCTCCCTCAGGACCGTACTGTTCCAGTGATCGGGATCAGAATCGCCGCCATAACTTGATGACCCTGCAGCAACTATCTTGATATCAGGATCTGTCCACCTCATCAGCTTTGCTGCTTCGCGTGCTTTCTTTGAATAATCCCCGGCATTCAACGCACCCATCTGCCACCAGCCATCCATTTCATTTCCCAGGGCCCAGTACTTAATCTTATGAGGTTCAGGATATCCGTGCTTCCTCCTCAATTCGGCATACCAGGGCCCCTCACTGACATTTGTGTATTCAACCCAGCGCCGTGCCTCCTCAATAGTACCCGTTCCCATATTCACGGTAAAAAATGGTTCGGCGCCCAGCCGCCTGCTCCACTCGGCAAACTCGTTGGTGCCAAATTTATTTGTTTCCAGCACATTCCATGCAAGCTCCATGCGGGGGATCCTCTCTTCTTCAGGACCCACACCATCAAGCCAGTGATAGTTGGAGACGAAATTACCGCCCGGATAACGGACAATCGTCACATTCAGGGCCCTGGCAGATTCCAGAACGTCCTTCCTGAATCCCATATCATCAGATAAAGGTGACCCGGGATCAAAGATCCCGCCGTAAACACAACGACCCAGATGTTCGACGAAATTTCCGTAGATATTGGGATTGACCTCTCCAATGATGCGATCAGTATCGATCTTGATCCTTGCATTCTGGGAAAACAGAGGTCCGTTAAACAGGAACCCCAGGAATGCAATAATAGTAACGATGATGGTCACTTTCTTCATAACAGATTTTTTTTAGTTCGATTAATAATTAACCTGAAATAAGTTATAAAGTTATCCAAAAATAAACTTTCTAACCCCACAAAGGCCCATCTAAACTATGAAACTTCATACTTTAATCTTTGCCTTATTTCTGAATATGTCAGTTTACAGTAAATGAAGCAGAAGAGATCAGCCTGGCCACATTCTGTAATCCCGTTAACCTGAGTAATCGGTTTACCCTTGATAAGCCTTCAAGGAGGGAAGCTGCCAATCCGACCGTGGTATGGTTCAGGGGCAGGTATTCTCTGTTTGCATAAAAATCTTACGTCTACAGGCATTCCACCGACCTGGTTGAGTGGACATTTATTGAAACGTACCAGAAACCGGTAGAGGAATATGCCCCAACGGCCATTTTGGTTGGCGATATCATGTATTTTCCCGGAAAAGCGGCTTCCCATGCAGCACCCGTTAATCGGTGGTTATCTTAACATTCCTGAACATGAACGGGTTATCGCTGATCCTCAAGGCATTGCCGCTGGCGGTGGTGACGTTCCTCAGAATGACTTCCCTGGTTATGACATAGGGGAACTTTTCAACATAGGAATCATCGGTCATATTTGGATTGAAATTTGAAAAAATGGCAGGGCCCTGATAATCTTCCGGATGATTGGAGTCGTCGATATGCAGGTTTTCAATGGTGATCCTTTCCGGCATATAACAGGTGTAGCCGAAATCATGTTGCCCGGAAT
>SLOS01000274.1 GCA_007132365.1 Bacteroidales bacterium
AAAACTCTTCATAGGCGGGGATTGTATCTTTGGTATATCCCTCAAGGTTCATAAGGAAATCGGAAAAGTCAGAATGAAACAGCCAGTTATAGGCTTTTTCCCTGTCTTCAATCCTCGCTTCAGTAAGTTCAATCATAGTAATATTGCTTTTTAGTTCAAATATAATAGAAATATTTATTGAAAGTATGCATTTAATCAATCTAAATAGTTAACCCGGCCAAATATTTGGAATTTCAGTCTTCGTCAGGAATTGCAGGTTAATTTGCGCATGTTAAGTCCCTCTAAGATAGAGCGGACTTTATAGTAAGATGCTGCCAGTAGTTAATTATTGTTAAAAAAAACGGATTTTTGATAGGGTGTGACATATCCTTTCCGGTCTTAATTACACAAAGGCACTGAATTCATGCAGGCTGGCTCAAACCATAATTCAGACAGATGTTTTATAATAACCTGGACCTGAGTATCAATTAATGATCTGAAAATGGTAATTAATGAACAAAATAACCGTTAATATGTAAGTATAGTTAAATAAAGGAAAATATAGCACATTATTATTTAAAATATTGATTATGAGACAAATTGGAATAATTTTTATCTTTTTGCTTTTTCAGCAAATGATAAACGCACAGATTGAGATGCCTGAAATGATGGAGATTCAGGATATTGCCAGTATAGACACAACCTATACCTATGAATGGAATGAGGAAAATGAAAAATGGGAAATTTATGCACGCAACCTTCATTTCATTGATGAGACCAGACTGGTTACCAGTGTGCTCAACCAACGCTGGTATCCTGAACAAAAGGTATGGGAAAACCATGAGCAGACACTCAAAAACTATGATGAAAGGGGTAATGAAGTGCAATCCATATTACAGCAGTGGAACATAAATGCACAGGATTGGATCAATGTGCAGATGAAGACCACCACATATGACCGAAGGGGCAATGAGGCGGAAATTCTTTACCAGGAATGGCACAGACCAACTGAAGAGTGGTTCAACACGGTTGTTTACCTGATTTCATATAACCGCGATTTTGAGAAAAGTGAGGTTGTTGTTCGTACTTTTGCGGGGATGCAAAGGACCTGGGACAATTACATGAGATTTTCGTTCAGCTACAATGAAGGCTACGGACCTCCCAGTGAGGTCCTGGTAGAGACATGGAGAAAACCTGAAAACTACTGGCAGACATTTGGACGCTACAGCCTTTCCTATAATCACAGGGGTAAGATTACCCAGGAAACAAGGGCTACATGGAGTGAAAGTCAAAGAGACTGGGTTTTGGGAGTAAGGTATCTTATCTCATACCGGAGGGAGAACAAAATTGAGGATGTTGAGCAGAGATGGGATTACGGCACAAATCGATGGGTTAACTCCTTAAGAAAAACCTTTGCTTATGATGATAATACCGGTGAGCTTTCGGAAGAGACTGTATACAGGTGGAACCGTACTGACGACCAGTGGGCTGTTGAGTCAAGATTCCTCTATACAAACATTAAACCTGAAGAAGCAGAAGCCTGAGCAGTGGGAAAGTATTCCATGCATCCTGTTGCGGGAATCATCAATATGAACTTTTAGTATTTCAAAAAGGCCGGCCGGATTGCCGGCCTTTTTGAGCTTGGAGGAAACCAAAGTTTTCTTAACTTTGGCCTGTCCATAAGTGATCGTTATTAACCGGATTTAAATATCAATAATGTCATTTTTTCTTGATAACCAGGATGTCGATAAATTCATAGTAATTGGCGACAGGGTGCTTCTCAAACCTAAAAGTCCTCAGCAGAAAACCCGTTCCGGACTGTTTTTACCCCCGGGATTTGAGGATAAGCAGAAAGTGAGTTGTGGCTATGTAATTAAATCAGGCCCCGGTTATCCAATTCCCACTCTCCCTGAGGCCCATGAACCCTGGAAAAAAAGTGATGAGAAACAGAACTATTTTCCCCTGCAGGTCCGAACCGGAGATCTGGCCGTTTTTCTTCAGGAAAATTCATATCTGATAGAATTTAATAAGGAAAAATATATAATTGTGCCCCATTCAGCCATCCTGATGCTGATCAGGGAGGATGATCTTGTGGAATAGAGTTGTAAAAAGTGGAACTGCAAATCACCTGACAGTCCCGAATATATTATTTGATTGATAATATGACAACCAGACTATGGACCTTTTACTAAATGATAAGAAAATTATGGTTACCGGTGGCAGCAAAGGCATTGGACTTGCTTGCGCCAAAGTACTTGCCGCTGAGGGAGCAGACATTATTATATCCTCAAGATCCCGGGAGAATCTCGAAGCAGCTGCAAGGCAGATTGGCAGTCAAAAGGGGAAGCTGCATATTTTCCCGGCCGATGTATCAAGGATGGAGGAAATAGATGCACTTGCTGAATTTGTAAAAAAACGTTTCGGATACCTTGACGGGTTAGTGATAAACAGCGGGGGGCCGCCTATGGGTTCAGCCCTGGGCCACACCGATGAAGACTGGATGTCGGCCGTTAACTCACTTCTTATGCCGGTTATTCGTCTCACACGATACTTTGTGCCTGAAATGCAAGCCAGAAAATTTGGCCGGATAATCAGTATATCATCAACCGGTGTCAAACAACCTATACAGGGACTTGTACTGAGCAATTCTATACGCCAGGCTGTCGGAGCCTACCTGAAAACTCTTTCGGTTGAGGTGGCAGGGAGTAACGTGTTCGTAAATAGTTTATTGCCTGGTGCAACAGATACAGACCGCCTTTCTTCCCTGCTCGAAAACGTAGCGAAAGATACCGGAAAAAGTGTTGATGAAATAGTTGAGCTGCGAAAAAAATCCATTCCTGCCGGTAAATTTGGAGAACCTGCTAATCTTGCCGCTCTTGCCGCTTTTCTGCTATCGGAGAAAAATGGTTACATAACCGGCCAGAGTATTGCCGTTGACGGCGGTATGGTTCTGTTTCCATTTTAGCCGGTTTTCCGGGGGGATTACCTTACTTGCAGGAGATCATTTTGCCGGGGGGTAAAAATATCCAGGATCTGCCATCCATGCTTCGAGGTCAATGACACTTTCAGTTTCCCCGTAAGGGAGTAAATAATAAAAATGGTCCGGGTCATACATCCAGCCAGACAACTGAATCTCTGCCTCCCTTAAATCATTAATTGGGGAAAACCTGAAGTAATCAGCATCGGTCATCCACTTTTCAATTGTGAGTTTTTGTTCAGCAACGTTTTCAGTAAGATAAAAAAATTCTGCATCCGCAATTCTCTTACTATGTTTTTTTCCTGTTTGATTAGCCCCGGCGGAAGCCGAAATAAAACTTATCAATATGAGGGCTGTTGCAGATTTAATAATGAACGTCTTCATGATGCTATAGTGTTAGTTTAGTATTATTTGATTTTAAAATTCTTTAATCTTGTTTATGTGTCTACAGATTAGACGAAATAGCGAGGACTTTGTTACATTTTCCTGTATTTCTTTTTATTTTAATACAGATTATGTGCCAATCAGGATATTGCTCACAATAACAGGTGGTTACTAAGTGATCATTTAATTATTCCAGATGTTTTTATATGAAACCTGATAATTTTGTGTCCGTAAACGGACACTGCACGGACAGGTTTGTTAGTATTCCCAGGCAACCGGATTATTTTTTTGTTTTACCGGTTTGCATTAAAAAAATATTATTTTAGCGGCATATTAGTTACAGGATTATGCAAAAACTGAATGATTTTCTTCTTCTGATTGATAGTTATATCGGCAGCGGTCCCTGGTTTGTTTACCTGCTCCTGGGTACGGGTATATTTTTCACCCTTTATCTCGGATTTCCGCAGTTGCGGTATTTCAGACATGCCATCAGGGTTGTTACCGGAAAGTTTGATAAAGCAACGGATATAGGAGACACATCCCACTTCCAGGCTCTCACCACGGCGCTTTCGGGAACGGTTGGAACAGGTAATATAGCCGGTGTGGCACTTGCAATCCACATGGGTGGTCCTGCGGCACTTTTCTGGATGCTGATAACCGGGATGTTCGGTATGACCCTCAAATTTGTTGAGGTCACCATATCTCATAAGTACCGTGAGAAAGATCAGAAGGGTATGATCGCCGGAGGCCCGATGTATTACATGAGCAAGCGCCTCAACATTAAGCTTCCAAACAAAAGGATCCTGAACACCGGTAAATGGCTTGGGATTTTTTTTGCGGGAGCCACCATCCTCTCATCAATAGGGACCGGCAATCTTCCCCAGATAAACAGTATTTCCAATTCCATTTTTGCAACATTTGGAATACCTCATTTAATTACCGGAGGGATACTTGCCATATTGCTCGCATTTGTCATACTGGGGGGCATAAAACGTATAGCCCAGGTTACTTCCCGCCTGGTTCCGGTGATGGCATTTATATATCTGATAGGGGCACTTGCGGTTCTTATATTTAATTATCAAAATATCATACCGTCTGTTGTCTCCATTTTTTCAGATGTGTTTACGGGAACAGCGGCTACCGGAGGTTTTCTTGGTGCTTCGGTTATTTATGCCTTTAAACTTGGTGTTAACAGGGGGCTCTTCTCCAATGAGGCGGGACAGGGTTCTGCCCCGATTGCCCACGCGGCTGCCCGGGCCCATGAACCTGTTTCTGAAGGAATGGTAGGCATTCTTGAACCTTTTATTGATACCATCTGCATATGTACTCTTACAGGACTTGTGCTGCTCTCGTCCGGAGTCTGGAAGGAAAAAGTAGGCAACCTCTTCCAGTCCACCGACATGATTATCCTTGCAGGTGATTATGATGAAACAATAAAAGCAGACCAGGAGAAGCTCTTTTCATACCTTGACGGTGAAACTCCCATGCCCTTTTTTTCCGGGAGTCTTGAGATACGCGAGGGCATAATTGAAAATGGGGTTACACTTATCCATTCCCGGTCGATAGCCGAGGATGTTCGTGTTATGTTGGCCGGCGAGCCGTTTACCGGTATTTTGACCGTGGCAGCGGGGCGATTGCCGGCTGCAGCACCTGTATCATTTACTGGCAGGTCGCTGATACACAGTGCTCCTCTGACAGCCGAAGCATTTACCCGGAGCCATTTTGGTCACTGGGGCCAGTACATTGTTTCTATCGGACTTTTGCTATTTGCGTTTTCCACAGCTATCTCATGGTCATATTATGGGGACAGGGCAGTGACTTATCTTGCAGGTTCATCTTATGTGATCTATTACAGGATCGCATATGTGGTGCTGTTTTTTATTGCGGCATTTACCGATACAACAATTATCTGGACCCTGTCTTATATTACAATTGCGTTTATGACCATACCCAACCTTATCGGGTTATTGTTGCTGCACCGTGAGATTAAAATGACGATTAAAGATTACTGGGTATTGTTCAGGGAAGAGTTCCCGGATGAAAAGGCATCTGAATAGATCCTCATTAATAAAGGCACGGCCCGGGTGACATTACCCTCCCGGCTTAACAGGGCAAAAGGTAATGCTGAACAGACTTATTTATGGCCAGGAAAGCATGTAAAAAAAAAGGGAACAAGAAAGAGAATCCCGGGAAGAGTAAACCTGATTACTCATGTTCCAAATGCGGGTTGAAGGCTGTACATGAAAAGCATCTCTGCAAACCGGAAAAACTTTAAGCCGGCTAATCTCCACTGGCACTTTTTGGGAAAATATGCTGCTGTGGCTACAACATGATTTCATATCTTTGCTGAATGAAGGCAATGATCTTTACAGGCGGACTTGAAAGCAGTCCCCGTCCCCAATCGGCACTTAAGCCAAAGGCCCTGCTTGAGATAAACCACGAACCTCTCCTGGGAATGCTTATCAGGCGATTGTCTGAAGCGGGGTTCGACGATATTATAATCAATGTTCACCATTTTGCCGCCAGGATCACGGAGTTCATAAAGCAAAAGAATTTTGCAGGAATAAGGATTGAAATATCTGATGAAACTGACCTTATTCTCGATTCAGGTGGCGGTCTGAAAAAGGTCGCATGGTTTTTTAATGATGAGCGGCCATTTCTGCTCTATAACCTTGAGATATTGAGTGATATTGATCTGGCAGGACTTTACCTCGACCATAGCTGTTCCGGTGCGCTTGTCACTCTTGTGGTGCGCAAAAGGGAAAGTGAAAGATTCATGCTGTTTAATGACGATATGAATCTGTATGGCTGGGAGAACAATCAAACGAGGGAATATGTCATGGCGAGGCCGCCCACAGTCAGATTAGACCGCTATGCATTCAGCCGAATTCAAATCGTTAGTCCCCGGATATTCAGCCTTATAACTGAAAGAGGTGCGTTTTCATTGGTTGAACTTTACCTCAGACTTGCATCTGATCATCATATTAGAGGTTATCCGGACAACGAATCCATTTGGATGGATCTTGCCAAAAAAGAGGGACTGCTCGAGGCTGAGAGGCTGTTTTTGAAAAACTGAATTCTGCTGACGCATTCCCCGATCTTTCTTATCCCCGGCCGGAGGTTGGGAATTGTTAAAAATTGTTCCTGTACATGGGCTTCCCGGCAGATTCGAGTGTCAGAAGCATCTCAAAGAGTTTTACTGTTGCAAGGGCATCCCCTTTTGCCCGGTGCCGGTTTTCTATCCGGATATTGAGGTCCGAGCATATCTTGCCGAGACTGTAGGAGCGCAGTCCGGGAATCATTTTCCTGCTCAGCTTTACGGTACATAGCATATTCCTGCTGTAAACATAACCCAGTTGCCTGAATTCTTCGCAGATAAAACTATAATCAAAGGGAGCATTATGAGCCACAAAAATGCGATCATTGGTAAGTTCAACTATATCTTTTGCTATTTCATAAAATTTTGGAGCATTTGCGACCATCTTATTGCTGATACCTGTGATTTCGGTTATGAAAGAGGGAATACTCCTTTCAGGGTTTACAAGTGAAGTGAACTCATCCGTAA
>SLOS01000068.1 GCA_007132365.1 Bacteroidales bacterium
TATTTTTCGGCGGACCTGCTGTTAAAGGTATACTTCCATTTAAGCCCGGTAGAAAAACCGCCGCCACCCCTGCCCCTGAGTCCGCTATCCAACACCTCCTTTATGATATCCTGCGACGACATCTCTTCAGAAACGATTTTTTTGAGGGCTTCATACCCTCCCCTTGATTCGTATTCCTCTATTATCTCAGGGTCAATCATGCCGCAGTTTCGCAGGGCAATCTTTACCTGTCCCTCGAAATACTTTTTATCCGGGGTATCATACAGGTCTGTGTAAACAATATATTCTTTTACCGGGTTGTCATTCCCAATATGATTGTTCATCAGCTCGACAGCCCTGTCCTCGTCTATCCCTCCGTACAGGTACTGCCCTGAATCATCAATTATCTCAACAAGGGGCTCCCTGTAGCACATCCCAACACAACTTGTCTTTGAAAGAGTGAAGTCAAGGTTTTCAGCCTCCCTCAAAGCTCTGATTTTTTCATATACCTTTCCGGCTCCGGCAGCAATACCGCAACTTCCCAGTCCTACAATAACTTTGGTTTTTCCCATTTTCATTCAGTCTTAACCCCCGGATGGTGTATGTCCGTTCAAGCCTTTCGGGGAAAGCCCCGGCATGACATTACCGCGCCCTGGGGACAGGGGTTTTTATATTGCTTCAAATTGGTAATTCTTTCTCTTTCAACCTGATATCCTTGATCACTTTCACTGCTTCCCTGCCTGTTAGTTTGCCGTAGGTGTCGTCACCTGTCATCATTACCGGGGCAAGCGAGCAGCAGCCCAGGCAGGCGACAGATTCAAGTGTAAACAGCCCGTCAACGGTTGTTTCGCCGTCCTTTATCTTCAAAGCCTCTTCCAGTGCATCTGTAATGGTGCCGGCATTCTGAACATGGCAGGCAGTGCCATGGCAGACCTTGATGATATTCTTTCCGACGGGCGACATGCGAAACTGGGCATAAAAGGTGGCCACACCATACATATCACTCAGGCTCAGTCCCAGTTCCCCGGAAAGCCTCTCGAAGGCCTCCCTGGGAAGGTATCCGTAGATGGACTGGGTTTCCTGCAATACGGGAATCATGATACCCTTTTTACCGGCATATTTTTTAACAAGTCCGTCAATCAGGCTCATATCTGCCATTCCATCGGAAGCAAGGTCCCGGCGCTCTTTTTTTAATCTTTCTACGCGCATTATGTAGTTATTTAAATACCGGCCGGTACCGCGATACAAGGCCGGAAACCGTCAAAATTAAACCCGGTTGAGATAATCAACTACATTCCTCTCAACCCTTGTGGTTACATCGGATGATTCTGAGGGCACGAATGCCTCACCGGTAATATTCTCAAAAAGCTCAATATACCTTTTGGATATCTGGTCGACTATGTCAACGGTCATCTCAGGCACCTGTTGTCCCTCCTTTCCCTGGAATCCGTTTTCAATCAGCCACTCCCTCACAAACTCCTTGGAAAGCTGCTTTTGCGGCTCATCCGCTGCCAGGCGCTTTTCATATCCGTCGGAGTAAAAATACCTGGATGAATCCGGGGTGTGTATCTCATCGATAAGGATGATCTTCCCGTCTTTTTTGCCAAATTCATACTTGGTGTCAACCAGAATAAGCCCCTTCCCGGCCGCCATACGGGTGCCCCTGTCAAACAATTCATAGGTGTATTGCTCAAGTAGTTTGTAATCTGACTCGGAAACCAGTCCCTGACCGATGATATCCTCCCTTGAGATATCCTCATCATGACCCTCCATTGCTTTTGTTGTGGGTGTAATTATCGGTTTGGGAAATTTCTGATGCTCTTTCATGCCATCCGGCATCGGTACACCGCAAATGCTGCGCCTGCCGGATTTATATTCCCTCCATGCATGCCCGGTAAGGTACCCCCTGACGACCATCTCAACCTTAAAGGGGTCAGCCAGATGCCCCACGGTAACCATGGGATCGGGACTGGCAAGTTTCCAGTTGGGAACTATATCGGCGGTTGCATCAAGAAATCTGGATGCTATCTGGTTAAGCACCTGTCCCTTATAGGGAATCCCCTCCGGCAGCACCACATCGAATGCAGATATCCGGTCGGTAACCACCATTACCAGCAAATTGTCATTAATATTATAAACGTCCCGTACTTTGCCTGTATACAGGCTCTTCTGACCCGGAAAACTGAAATCTGTTTTTACTAGAGCTCTCATGTACAATTGATAATTTTTAATTATTAATAATTAGTGATATATTAAATGTTTATTGTTCGATCTCCCTGTTGGTTTCATATGCCTTCACGATAAGCTTGACCAGCCTGTGCCTGATGATATCCCTTTCATCAAAATATATAATTGAGAGTCCCCGGACCCCCTTCAGGATCTTCAGGGCATAAGTCAGACCACTCCTGGTTTTATCAGGCAGATCGATCTGGGTTATATCGCCTGTCACAATGAATTTGGCACTCTTTCCCATCCGGGTGAGGAACATTTTCAGCTGGTTGGTTGTGGCATTCTGAGCCTCATCAAGTATTACCGCTGCATTATCAAGCGTTCTTCCCCGCATGTATGCCAGTGGTGCGATCTGAACTGTACCGTCTGTCAGGTAATCCTTCAGCCTTCTGGCCGGGATCATATCATGCAGGGCATCATAGAGCGGCTGAAGATACGGGTCAAGTTTTTCCTTTACATCGCCGGGCAAAAAGCCAAGATGCTCACCAGCCTCCACAGCCGGCCTTGTCAGGATTATCTTCTTTACCTCCTTGTTCTTGAAAGCTTTCACGGCAAGAGCTATTGCGGTATAGGTCTTTCCTGTCCCGGCAGGACCAATGGCAAAAAGCAGGTCATTCTTTAAATAATCTCCTGCCAGTTTCCTCTGATTTACCGTCCGTGCCGATATCATCTTACCGTGGGTGCCGTAAACCAGCACCCCCGAAGAGTCGCCGGTTACAGGTTCCTCCCGGTATTCGCCTGTCATGAACCGTTCAAGGTCATTTTCCGACAAACTGTTAAATTTCTGCAAATGCTCAATGAGCAAATGAATCAGGTCGTCGAACCTAGCAATCTCATCCTCATCACCGTAAACCCTTATTTCATTGCCCCTGGCAACAATTTTCAACTTAGGGAAAAAAGATTTGATCTTATCAAGAAGGTTGTTATTTATACCGTAAAGAACTGCAGGGTCAATACCCTCCAAATATATTAGCTGCTCAATCATAGAATTTCCAAATATTGCTTACTTTTGAGTCTTACAAAATAATCATAAATTTTTCATTTTTTTTGCACCTTTTTCAGAATTAACTGGCACATAAAATAAGCTGGAGTTTCAAAATGCCTATCGTAACACTAACAACGGACTGGATACAAGATGATTACTATACCGGGGCCATTAAGGGAAAACTTATATCCGCTTGTCCTGATCTGAATATTATCGACATATCTCATAAAATCCCGGTTTTCAACACGGCAAGAGCAGCCTTTGTAATTAAAAACAGTTTTTATCATTTTCCTGAGGGCACCGTTCATCTGATCTGTGTAAACACCGAACCATCAGCCGGGGAGTCTCTTCTGGCCATAGAATACAACGGGCACTTTTTCATTGGCAACGATAACGGAATGTTCGGGCTTATTTTCAAAGAGCAGCCTTCAAAGATTACAGAGCTGGGCCCGGCGCCGGCAGAGGGGCCGGAAAGTTTCATATCGCTTGATATTATGGTACAGGGAGCCTGTCACATTGTAAAAGAGGGAGGATTGGGCGGACTGGGAAAAGAGAGGGCCGGCTATGAAAGGACTATCCCGAGACGGGCCACAATTGAACAGGATGTTATCAATGGCAGTGTCATATATATTGATTCCTATCACAATGCCATAACAAACATAACAAAAGAATTGTACGAAAGGATCGGTAAAGGCCGGCAATTTGAGATTGCACTGCAGAGCAATTATTACCGGCTCAACCGGATCAATAAAACATACGGAGAAACCTCAGTGGGCGAACTCCTTGTGCTTTTCAACTCACTCGACCTCCTTGAGGTTGCAATAAACAAGGGAAATGCTGCTGAATTGCTCAATTTAAACAACAGCTCAACAATCAGGATTAAGTTTTCAGACAAAAAAAAGGGGAAATAAATGTAACAGAGGGTATCCTGTCAGGTTATACGGTAAACTTATAAAAACAATGGACGAAAGGTTAGCTGCTTTTAAAAAACTTCTTGACATAATGGACGAGCTCAGGGAAAAATGCCCCTGGGACAAAAAGCAGACATTTGAAAGCCTGCGTAACCTTACGCTGGAGGAAGCTTACGAACTGGCAGATTCAGTAACAAAAAGCGACCCTGAGGATATTAAGAAAGAACTCGGTGACCTGATGCTGCATATTGTCTTTTATGCAAAGATAGGCTCAGAACTCAATGCCTTTGACATAAAAGATGTAATCGAGGGAATAAATGAAAAGCTTGTTTTCCGGCATCCTCATGTTTTCGGGGATGTGCTGGTTGCCGATGAAAATGAGGTCAAGGAAAACTGGGAGCATCTTAAGATCAGTGAGTCAAACAAGACGGTTCTGTCGGGTGTGCCCCTGTCACTTCCGGCCATGATAAAAGCCAACCGTATACAGGATAAGGTAAAAGGAGTCGGATTCGACTGGGAGGAGAAAAACCAGATCTGGGACAAGGTGATGGAGGAACTCAGCGAGCTCAGGGATGAGATCCATAAGGCGGACCGGAAAAAGGTGGAATCGGAATTTGGCGACCTTTTTTTCTCCCTGGTAAATGCAGCCCGGCTCTATGGCATTGACCCGGAGACAGCCCTGGAAAAGACCAACAGGAAATTTACAAAGCGGTTCAACTACCTTGAAAGCAAAACCATGTCCGTCGGAAAGTCACTCAAGACCATGAGCCTGGACGAGATGAATGTAATCTGGGAAGAGGCTAAACAGTTTGATAACCAGCAACCGGGTTAGAAAGAGTCTGGTTATAACAAACCCAAACCGGCTGAAAACTCCTGGCCCCATATGATTAATAATCTGAAAAATTGTTTTATCCTGTGTTATAATTGCGGACAGGCGGGAAAAACTCCTGTACCCAGGTTGAGAACCGGGAAAATAAAATTGTTCAGTGTTATAATTGCGGCCCGGCGGAAACAAGCTGTCTGCCATACTCGATATCTGTAAATTTCCTGAAATTTTTTATGAATTTTTCACCCAGTTCCCTGGCAGCCTTGTCCCAATCAGCAGCATCCGGCCATGAATTACGCGGGTTAAGGAATCTGCTTTCAACACCCGCCACCTTCTTTGGAATGGACAGGTTGAACACAGGCATTTCTTCATAATCCATTTCATCGATCGAACCATCCAGGATTGAATCGATTATCGCCCTCGTGGAGGCGATATCAATTCTTCTTCCGGTACCATAAGGCCCTCCGATCCAGCCTGTATTGACAAGATAGGCAGTTGTCCCGTGTTTTTCAACTTTCCTTACCATCTCAGCAGCATACCTGGTAGGATGCAGCAAAAGGAAGGCAGCACCAAAACAGGAAGAAAAAGTAGGCTGCGGGGTTGTAACACCTCTTTCTGTCCCTGCAAGCTTGGCTGTAAAACCACTTAAAAAGTGGTACTGGGCCTGCTCATGCGAAAGTTTCGCAACCGGTGGCAGCACGCCGAAAGCATCGGCGGTAAGAAATATTATTTTTTTTGCATGACCGGCTCTGGATACCGGCTTGACAATATTATCTATATGGTAAATGGGGTAGGAAACCCGTGTATTTTCAGTTTTTGATGCATCATCAAAATCTATCCCGCCGGTTTTTTCATCGTATACAACATTCTCAAGAAGGGCATCCCGCTTGATGGCATGGAATATGTCGGGTTCCTTCTCTTTGCTCAGCTTAATGGTCTTGGCATAGCACCCGCCCTCCAGATTAAAGATACCGTTATCATCCCATCCATGCTCATCGTCACCAATAAGCGCCCGCCGGGGATCGGCCGAAAGGGTTGTCTTGCCCGTACCGGAAAGTCCGAAAAAGACAGCGGTAGCATTATCTTTGCAAACATTTGCAGAACAATGCATGGAGGCGATATTCCTAAGCGGAAGGTAATAATTCATGACACTGAATATCCCCTTTTTCATCTCCCCACCGTACCAGCTTCCAAGTATAACCGACATCCTCTCTCCAAGATTAAAGGCCACGATCACATCAGAATTCAAACCCTGCTCTTTCCACAGTGGATTCCTGGCTTTGGAGGCATTGAAAGTGATAAAATCAGGCTCAAAATCCTTTAACTCTTCTTCAGTCGGCCTGATAAACATATTCTTCACAAAATGGGCCTGCCAGGCAACCTCCATAATAAAACGTATATTCAGACGGGAGTCCGGATTTGCGCCGCAGAAGCAATCCATCACGTAAAGCCTTTTACCCGAAAGCTGTTTTATTGCAGTTTTCTTAACGCTTTCCCAGATTTGGGGACTTATGGGTTTGTTGTCATTTTTTGATTCCCCGCCTGACCACCAAACATTCTTCTCTGAAGAAGGTTCACGGACAATGTATTTGTCTTTTGGTGAACGTCCTGTAAATTCGCCAGTATCGACGGCAACAGCACCTGTGTTGGTTACAAATCCCCTCTCATACCCTTCAAGAGACGGATCTGTTTCATGCATGAATAACTCCTCGTATGAAATGTTGTAATACAGATTCTGTATATCATAAATTCCATATTTTGACAGATCCGGCACGTTTAACGGGTTGTTTTGCTTTATTATCTGCATACCTTAAAATTAGCAAATTATTTATCAATATATGATTAATTACTGAAGATTTACTATTTACGAGTCCGGGCCATGGGTTGTTTCATCTGTTTCAGTTAACACATGTTGATGGTCAATCAATGAAACACAAAA
>SLOS01000077.1 GCA_007132365.1 Bacteroidales bacterium
CTGTGGATTACCTTGCCCTCATAAAACAAAGCTCCTGTAGCGGTAACCATGATAGCAGCGCTTAAAATGAACATTAAAACAGCAGAAAAAAGCGCATCCCTGGATTGTTCCCTGGTATTATCCCTTCCCCAGCCTTTTCCCTTCATCAGCAAAGGCCTTACTACAAAGGTGGGACCTGCCATGGTGGTTCCGACAAAAGCCGCAACCATCAGCTTGCCCCCCGGAACCTGAGGTATTGACGGGACAAAACCTTTAATTATATCAGAAGGCGGGGGAAGAACAATAAACATTGAAATAATAAAGCTTATTCCCATAATGGTAACAAAAATTACCAGTATCTTCTCAAAAAAGGAATACCTTCCTACCAGAAGCATACCATACAGGGAAATAATCAAAAAAATAGCTATTCCCAGTACAAACCAATAATTCTCAGGGCCTATTGCGGGGAAAAACATATGAAAAAGTTCGAAAAGCGTGTTGGCAGTCAGGCCCAAAAGCCCCGACAAAGCTGTCCACTGGGCAGCTATAACGCCCAGCACAATGATTACAGCCAGAGGTCTGCCATATCTTATCTTTTTCCTTATACTGTGAATGGCAGTTTCTCCCGTTACAACTGCATACCTCCCGTACGCTTCCATCAATACCCAGGCAAAAAATACGCTCAGAGATAAAACCCATAGCAACTGCATGCCAAACTCACTTCCCGATCTTGCCATAGCAGTTACACTTCCTGTACCTATGGTATAACCTATACAGAAGATGCCAGGACCAATGGAAAGCATCATTAACCATATGCGTTTAAAAATCGAACTTTTCATAATTGTTATTAACTGTATATTATGTTAATTCAAAAGTGTCTGAGTCAACTTCTTGACCCAGATTGCAATAACATGCTGATAAAATTCTCTGACCTTTTTATAATTCGAACATATGGTTAACCTACGCTTTATATGTTAAACCTGGGAATATTTAAAGATCGGATATGTAAATCAAGATTGCCTACGGTATTCTATATTCAGATGCTTTATCATATGCTTTATTTCCCACATTATCAACCCATCCTGTATATCCAGGCCCTCCGGCTCCAACATAACCATAACTTGCTCCGCTATCATCAGGACTTACCCAGAAAGAATATAAATCCCCATTTTTAAGATAAAAACGAAAACGTACCCTTGTACCGGCCAGGGCTGATAAATCCCCCGAACCTTTCCAACTAACCTGTTTAAGTGTGCTATCTGATGAGATCGGAATACAGTTTTCGGCAGAGAAGGGTGCAATTACTGAATTATTCTCATTCAGCACCTCAGCCCTCAGCTCACCCTGCGGACAATCTATATTAACAAACAAGTACTTTCCGTTAAACGATACTAATCGTGTGAGAAGGGTACCTCCATTTCCTGTGGCAGACAGAGATATGAAGCCATCACGGCGCAAAACAGCAAGACCGGTACTGCCATTGGCATACATTCCGCTTTTCATTTGATCTGAATGAAGGTTAGTGGGATCACCTTTAAAACCTGTATAGTAAAACCATAGCTGATCACCTACTATATGGCAAATACCCCCGACAGACTGTACATATCCCCGTTCCCAGTCCCCTACTCTGCGGGTGGCAGGTATGAACGCTTCCCTGTCAGGACGATGCCAGTGAAAACCGTCACGGCTGTAGGAGAGCATAAGTTCAGTTATTTTTGGCATGCCAACTTTTTGACACTCGTTGTTCGGGGGGCCAAGATGGATCTGATGAAGCCCGAGCATAATACTTTCATAACCTACCGCCGACAGGTTATAAAGTTGTGCCTTCTCACCAATGACCGGATCCGGAGGGTCAAGCCTGTCGGCACCTGTCCAGAATACAATATTATCATTGCGCCAACCGGCTCCCCTGATAAAATCAGAATGTTCACGATAATAACGGGCACGGCCTACGCCAGTTCTGAGTGGACCGCCTGAACGAATACTGTAAATCCATTTCCTGCGGAACGGATTATAAAACATGGTGCTGCGATCACCGCAATGACCCGTGCGAAACGGTTCACCCCAATGGATCCCGTCCGGTGACACAAAACTGAATCCGTGACTATCCCGGGCCCAGTTTGGACCGCGTAAAAACATCTTAAAACGCTCGCCGGGGTCACGCGAATCATGATCTAAAAAAACAGTGGTCGAATCAGGACGAGGCTTGGGAAAAAGCTGATTGCTGCCAGGCCGGATATTGGGCCGCTCCCAGTGAATCCCGTCAACACTGGTGGCATAGGCCATACTTCCAATCCATGCGGCCTCGTACCACATCTTAAAAACCCTGTCCGCCGGATCCCACCATACACCTCCATCCTTGGGACAGGCAACAGGCAGACCCTCATCACCCTTTTCCAAAGCAGTCTCTGGTTTTAAAACCGGATTATTATCATACTTTAATGCTTTGTGGTATGCTCTTTTTAAAGTTGTATTCTCAATAAGAAAATCGTCAACCAAGAGTTGACGCCCTACATTAATGGGTATAACATCAGGAGGATTATGAAGATAGGGAACCGGCATGGGCTCGTAGGAATCAGGACTCATATTTTGCGGAGGCCAGACTTTTGGAAGCCGGATACCATTATAAAGTATCTCAATCTTTTCTATATCAGGACGAATCTGACCGCCTGATAAAGTATTATTAACCAGTGGTGAAGACCGGGAAACAAAGGGTGCAAGCAATCCTGAAGCACTCAGAATAGAAGATTTTTTAATAAAACTGCGTCTTTTCATATTCAAATATTTAAATTTGATATCCCCGAATTATATTATTGCAGTTACACGTCCTGTGCCGATGGAATAACCTATACACAATATACCAGGACCCGTGGAAAGCATCATCAAATATAGCCGTTTAAAGATATTTCCCATAAGAAGCGCCTGTTAGTGTTCATATGTGCCAGTTGCCTGTCTGTCATTATCTTAATAAAAATTCTCTTCCTGCCTGCAGCATTGCCAGATAATTTTCCAGTGGAATATAGCTGGTTACCCAGTTACCTACTCCAAGGAAATAACCGCCACCGGGTTGACAAACTTCAAGTATCTGTGTGGTTTTCTGTCTTATTGAATCAGGATCCCAACGTGCCAGTGCATCCACATCCATCCCGCCAAGAAGTGTCATGCGGTTGCCGTAGCGCTTTTTAACTCCCTCTACAGAAAGTACGTTCTCCTCAAAAGAATGCTTGGCATCAATCCGGACATAATCAATATACTCATCGATAATACTGTAAATCTGCCCGCAACTGTGAAAAAAAAAGAATTTGCCATGTTTGTGTGTTAAATCTGCCAGCTTTTTATGCCATGGAAGAATAAACTGGCGAATTTGTCCGGGAGATATCATCAGCGATGTTTTATAGCCCAGGTCATCGGCAAGGTATACTGCCCCATAACATTCATACTTCAGGCATCTTGCAATAACCGCTTCAAGAAAAGTCCCCGCTTTCCTGAACAATGCTTCCACAAGTTCCGGGTTCTCAAACATAGCAAAACATATAGTTTCAAATCCCATCATATCCCTTACCACTTCCCAGAGGTCAACAACATGAAATACCCGCATGTCGGCAGGAAGAGCATCTTCATAATAATCAAGTACAGACAGATCTGCATTTTCAGGATCAGGCCAGGGATAAGCTTCAAATTCCTCCCTGTTGGAAATAACCCCTTTCCCCTGGTGAGTCCATTCTCCATGATGGCGTGGAGCAACAAGACGTGCGCCTTCAGGGAAAACACGGAAATATTCATGCCCGAGAAACCGGTGTGTTGCAATTGCCCTGTCCCATTCTGCAGTCGGGGTGCCCGGATCAATATTTTTCCATATCTGGAATTGTTCGTTTAAACTCTCCTGTAGGTTATCTGCTACTCCGTGCTCGAAAAAATAAACACGATCCGGTGTGCCTTCGCGACGAAGATTCTGGTGAAAGCCCTCCAGATTGAGCTCAATGGGAGAAAGACTGATATTCATATAAAACTCCTATGTTTCAACAATGTCACGGACAGATTAAAAAAATAGCAACCTGATCCAGATCAACCGGGTCTGCCCTGTTAATTATTCCCCAGTTATTGAACCTTATAATTAAATCCGGTTGCTTTATTTACAATGATCTTTAACTCAGATCCTTCACTTTGCAAACTGCCTTTGGCAACATCCTCCTCAGAAAATATTGCAAGCAGGATCTCTTTTTCGTGATGCCGGCTGTAGTCATAAACTATGTAAATGCGCCCGTCATCTGCCTGCATGCCGTCAGGATATGAAACATTATTCCTTTCGTCCAGCATAAGTCCGCCATACCATGTTTCTCCATCATCATCGGAAAGAAAGGCCATCATCTGCGATCTTCCTGTATCTTCGCCTGCAGGGCCATTCTTGACCAGCAGTATTTTTCCTGATTGCAACCGGGTAAAAAAGAACCTGGATTGAGTATGCACTATCCCGGTATGGCTCACTTCACTCCAGGTCATCCCTCCATCATAACTGAAACTTTCGCCTATCCCGTTGCCAAAATTCTCCCTGTGTGTTCGTGTAAGAAGCCACAGCACGCCATCCTTTCTTTCAACAACCTGATACTCTTCGCATTGCCTGTGCTCCGGCTCCATTGGAATTAGTCCCCCGGGGAAAAATGTCTCTCCTTTGTCCCTTGACAGAAGAGGCTGTGACAATGTGCCAAGTGGAGGAGGGATATGACTGAGATGTTCCGGAAAAACGCCAGCCTGCCAGGATCCTGTTGGCCATAACCAGGTGCCGTCACTGAGCACCGTGGGTTTATTAAAATTATTAAGTTCCATAGCAACAAGCCGTGGAGCGGACCAGTCAGGTGATGCTGCATCAGGATTTTCGGTTGTGATCACCCACAGCTGCGTCCCTCTTGAACGCAGGTGCAGTGGATACAGGTTCCACATGAACCACATCATGCCATCCGGGTCCAGCCAGAGTGCCGGCTCAGAAGCCCGGTAAGGGGGATCTATCACCATCTCAAAATCAGACCAGGTCAATCCTTCATCATCACTTTTGGAAAGCATCACATAGTTTTCAGGCCCCTCACCATAACCACCGCCATACCATGTTACCCAAATCCGCCCCCCTGAAGTGACAACTACAGATGGTATCCCCTGAAACATCCTTAAAGAATCGGCATATTCGGGACCCGGGTTTTTAATCATATAAGGAAAATGCGGGTATTCCCTTATTGAAGGCCATTCATCCTTCAACTTCCCATTTGCGCCGGCAGGCGGCTTACAGGCAGGCCGGGCATGAACCAATGATGCTGATATCATAATAATTAACAGTGCCGGAAACAGGAATAATAACTTTTTCATTTTAATCATAATTTTTTTAGAAAAATATTTGCCTTAACATGTATCAGTGCAACACAGGATCATTTATCTGTATCAGTTTTGACATTAGCTTTTCTCTCATCTGCTCTATCCCGGATATAATATCCGGGTCAGGATTATCAATGATGTTATGAGCTTCTATAGGATCTTCAGTCAGGTTGTAAAACTCATTTTTGGTTGGATCTGCAAAATCATGAACATACTTCCACTCCTTTGTCTGTACACTTCTTAACCTGGAATTTGTCTTCGGCAGAGTCAGCTGTGCGAAAAATATATTATCCCACCTGACATGTGCTCCCTGCATTAAAGGGATTAAACTTTTTCCTCTTAAAAGCATGTCGTCACATTTTTCAATATCTGACATCTCCAGAAGAGTGGGAAACAGGTCAAGATGTGTCACAATCTCATCAATAAATATACCCTCCTGAATCCGCCCCGGCCACCTTATTATCAACGGGACACGCAGACTGTTATCATAAAGGTTGGGCCGGCCGTCGAGTATTGCATACTTACTGTAAAGGCTGTCCGGATAGACATAAATTCCCGCGGGGTCTCTCTCGTCTCTGGTTAGCCAGCGGCCGTTACCCTTGTGCCAGATACCGTTATGTCCCATATTGAACCCGTGATCTGATGTAAAAACGATAATGGTATTTTCCTCCATGCCGTTATCCTCAAGAAATCTCATAAGGCGGCCTATATTACGATCAACACTGTGCACGCTGGAAAGATATTCACGTGTCATGCGGTCAAGCAGTTCGGTATCCAGATTGGGAAAATCAGGATCGGGAAAAACAATATCAATATCCCTCCAGTGCTCAAGGTCTTCGTCCCTCATGGGAAGCCATGAACGCCCCCTTGCTTCCGGCTGAAACCCCTCCGGAAACCTGGTGTTTGCATGAGGTGCCCAGTAATTCAGGTATACAACCCAGGGACTGCCACTGAACCCGCTTATATAATCCATGGTAAGATTGGTCAATACATCCGGTGTATATTCACCAATAAATCGTATCTCCTCTCCCTCTACCATCACAACCGGGTCTTTGGATTTCCCTGCGCCTCCCGGCCATCCCGAAAATCGCTGAAACCCGTTCTGTGTTGGATGAAAGTGCTCCTGTGCATGTCCGAGATGCCATTTACCTACCATTGCAGTCTTATAGCCGGCCGAGGAAAAAAGCTCAGGCCACAGTACCAGCGAAGAATCAATGCCATTATCCCCAACCAGCCAGTCACCTACGCCTGTTTCAGTAGGGTAAAGACCACTTATCAGTGAAGCCCTTGAAGGGCTGCAGACAGCACTCACAGAAAATGCACGGGTAAATAGCACCCCTTTTGAAGCAAGCCCGTCAAGGTTTGGTGTGTATGCATTGGGATGCGATTGCGCACTTATTGTCCACGGAGCCTGATCGTCAGTGACAATGAAAAGTACATTCGGCCTTTGTTCAATGTTGCCATCCTGCACATTGCAGGAGAACATACATGATA
>SLOS01000180.1 GCA_007132365.1 Bacteroidales bacterium
AGAGTTTGAGGAATTTCTCCGGGAAACCCTTGCCAGGATTGATGTAGAAAAGAATAAGTAGATCTGTGAAACATCAGAAATGTAATTAAAAAAACTTTTTTATTAAAAAGCATTTCGAAATGAAACCATTTTTTTTTACCAGCCAGTTTCGGGTTTTGTTAATCCTTTTAGTTATATTTAGTTCGTGCAGTCAACCACCTGATAAGGCACCTTCAGTTGAGTATGGTCCAATCGCACATACCTACGATCTGCCCGAAGTGCCTGGTACTATCTACTTTGTGTCGCCCGATGGTGATGCTGACTCTGATGGCCTTGAACCTGAAAGTCCTGCCAGCATCGAGGAGATCTTTGCCAGAGTAGTTACAGGCGATGCCATTATAATGCGCGGCGGGACTTATCGCACAGGCAATCTAACTTTTAATCAAGGTATAACCATTCAACCCTATCACGATGAACAGCCGGTATTAAACGGCACACTGGTTGCTGATTACTGGACAAAGGTTACTGATAATTTGTGGGTTACCGATTGGGAACACCTTTTTCCGGCAAGTCCGGAGGACTGGTGGAATCGTGAGAGACATGAACAGTTTACTCCCTTGCACCGTTTTAATAACGATGCGGTTTTTGTTGACGGTCAATTCCTTCAGTCTGCCGGCAGTACAGAAGAGGTCTATGAGGACACCTACTTTGTTGATTACAACGAGAACAAGGTCTTTATTGGCACCGATCCGGCAGACCGCTTCATTGAGATCACAGCCTTCAGAAAGGCCATTTATCGTACCCTGAAAGCGGTTCATGGTAAGGAACCTGATAACAGGGGACCGGTTATTCGCGGGATTACCTTTACCCAATATCCCGATACCATGGTGCACATTGGCGGGGCGGGACTGGCAATTGATCAGCATGGAAGAGATGCAGTGGGTACGGTTTTTGAAAACTGCACCTTTTCAAATTGTTTCAGAATCGGAGTTTTCGCCCTCAGCGACAGCCTGGTAATGCGAAACTGTAAGGTTGTAAACACCAATACAGAAGGGGTTTACATAGTTGCTTCATCGGATATTTTGCTCGAAAGAAATATTATTGAGAATAATAATATTGAGAAATGGACAGGATTTTACCCGGCAGCGGTTAAAATTTTCAATCAGAGCCACAGGGCTGTAGTTCGTGAAAATCTGGTCATCAATCACCCTAACTCCAATGGTGTATGGTGGGATGTGGGAAACCACGATGGAGTGTTCATAAGCAACCATGTCGAAGGGGTAAACCACAATGGATTATTTTTTGAAATTTCAGATGGGTGCATAGTGGCAGGCAATGTATTCAAAGACTGCAGCCAGGGCATCTTTGTCTTAAACGCCAGCAATGTGGAAGTTTATAACAACACCATAATTAACAGCAGGGTTAATTTTAGCCGTAATAACCGTGGCGATGAGATCGGCCTTTTCGGCTGGCATGTTACTACCGGGCCGGGAGTGGAGGAGCGCAATGGCCATGTCTTTGTTAATAACCTGCTTTATATGAGAAGCGATTATGATTCACCAATAATACAAACCGATCAACCCGCCTTCATGTGCGAGCGGCTCAGCGATCCCCATCTAAATACATTCAACAACAATGTTTTTGTCAGAGGAAAAGGAGAGGAAGGCTATGATGCACCGATTATCAGGTGGAGTCCCTATCCTAATGAAGATTGCCGGATAGATATCTACTTACCCCGGCAGCTCAACGATCTGTATCCCGGATTTTCAAACGATTGTCTATTCTACGGCAATTTTGACGGTCCCATGTTCATGGATCTGGAAAACAATGATTTTCGTATAGCGGCCGGATTTCCGGGTATCGGTGCAGCAACAAAGATCCCTGCTCACATTGCTGATGTAACAGACCTTAAAGTCAATGAAAATAACTTCCCTGGAGCTTTCGGCCCCTGACAAATTAGTTGAAATTCTGTCTTCCTTCAGCCAGGTAAACTCAGATATTTCTTACGGCTATTTTTGATGAAGTTCTTCAGGAACTGGTAAACTAACTTTCGAAGTAGCTGCCCATTCTGTACCTCGCAGCATGAGGGTCTGAAAACCGGTATTACTCATGGCCTTAGTATCATGTCCCAGTAAAGTATGGAAAATTCTGCCTTTCCCGTAATCCGAAACAAAAATTGCCGGTTGATTTTCATATCCTTTATTTAAAGCTTCCTCATTAATGGCACTTCCCAATACCTGAAACCTGTCATTTTGTTTTGCATTAAGCCACAATTCATCAAAAATATAAAAATCTGAAAATCCCTTTGTTACAGGATGTTCATGATTTTCAATTTTAACTTTGACAGGACTTCTTCTTCCATGCCATGTGTCTTCTACCCAGGTTCCTGTTGAAATTTTGTCAAACTCAGGCCAGGTGTAAAATGCAGAGGTGGAAGAATGAAAAAATACCAGGCCACCCCCTTCTTCCAAATATTGCAATAATCCATTTTCAGTCTCTTCCGGCCACCGCAGATCATTATCGGGCCAGGAGTTCCAGTTACTTACAATTGCATCAAATTCCTTTAGTTCTCTATAAACAAGAGTATCGGGTTGATTTGTAATTTCAACTTCAAAACGACTGCTCCCTTTGTAAATGCTTTCCAGAAGAGGTGTAGTTTGACGCCAATCATGGTTATTGCTTCCACTCAATACCAGTAATCGGATTGGATCAGGATACCTGACCTGCGACTGGCAGAGCAAAATGGTTAAAAAGAATAGAATAGTAAATAATATTTTCTTCATGAACATGCCCGGTTTTGTTTAGCAGCCCGGATATACCAACGAACAGGTCGGTTTACCGGAGTGAACTTATAAAGAGTATTAAACACATAAAACATCAATCGCCAATTTGGTTGCAAATTAAGCATTATTATGATAACTTATTTTATCTTTGAATTACGATACATAAAATCTTCTTTGGAGCAAGATACCCTTCGCAAAATTAGAGACTACTGAAGAGCCTGACTGAAGAAAAATTTTAAGAACGTATCTTAAACCTTTTTTTGCTGGGGCATACAGAGCTTTTTCATATTTTTAAAGTGACACTATTGATATTAAATTATGAAAGAACTGAAGTTCTCTAAATTATTAGGTTTTCCGACATTATCATTACTTTTTTTGTCAAATACTGTTTGTCTGGATGAACACGACAGAAAACCCATGTCTCAGGTTAAACCAGGAGGTGAAAAAATTAGTGATTTAACAATTGATAATCCGAATGTTATAATTATATATTCGGATGATCAAGGGATTGGTGATTTGGGTGTTTATGGTGGTAAAAATATCTATACTCCCCATACGGACCGGTTAGCCGAAAGGGGAGTTTTATTTACTCAGATGTATGCGCCATCATCTATTTGTTCTCCATCCAGAGCAGGGTTGCTTACAGGCAGATATCCACAAAGGGCTGGAATGCCTGGCAATGCGGCACCACCTCCTTTAACCGGAATTGATGATGGGAATGGATATCCCGGACTTCCAAGTGACCAACCCTCAATGGGAAAAATATTGAGTAATGCGGGGTACAAAACAGCAATGATCGGGAAATGGCATTTGGGTTATAATTCTGGTAATCGGCCCGATGATCATGGATTTGATTACTGGTTCGGACATATTGGAGGTGTTATTGATAACTACTCACACTTTTTTCACTGGAGCGGTCCTACCAGGCATGACTTATGGAGAAATGGTGAAAGAGTTTACAGGCCAGGTGAATATTTCCCTGACTTGATGTTAGAAGAAGCGCAAAATTTTATTATTGCTCATAAGGATAGACCTTTTTTTATTTATTACTCACTGAACACCCCGCATTGGCCATATCAGGGAGATCCACATTGGATTGAACAATACCAAGATATTCATATTTCATATCCCAGAGACATCTATGGTGCATTTGTTTCTGCACAAGATGAGCGGATCGGTAAATTACTGGCAACTCTTGAGCAACTTCAGTTGATTGATAACACGATAATTATTTTTCAGTCTGATAATGGTCATTCTGTTGAAGAAAGAGCTCATTTCGGGGGTGGCAATGCTGGTATTTATCGTGGTGCTAAAAGAGGTCTTTTTGAAGGAGGAATAAGGGTCCCATCTATTATATGCTGGCCTGGTGTAATACCTGAAAATGAAATTCGGAATCAAATGGTACATGGTATCGACTGGTTACCAACATTATTGGAACTGTTGGGATTGGATTATCCAATGGAGAAGCTGGATGGTAAAAGTATTACGGGCATAATTCAGTCTGATTTGGCAGAGAGTCCCCATGAAGTACTTTTTTGGGAACGCACTTATCGTAATCAATGGGTTGTGCGAAAAGGTCCTTGGAAATTATATGCTAATGCTATTGACCACCCTGGGATGCATGAACTTAGTCAACAAGATCGGGAACTATTTTTGGCAAATTTGGACGAAGATCCCGGAGAAACAATTAATCTTGTAAATGACTTTCCAGATATTGTTGAAAATTTAAAGGCATTATATATGCAGTGGAAAAAAAGTCTTCAGAGGTGATATTAGCATAATAATCATTTCACTGGTCTCCGGAGTTATGCCGATATAGGCCAGATAAAATTTACCGTCTTTCGCCGCGAAATATAATTCAGTCGGGCGATTTTATCAATCTTCCGCTATATGCTGTTAATGTCTTAATAAATATAACCCGGCAGTAACGCCTGATAATTACTCCTGAGAGTATGGAAATTAAATCAAGATAGTTTAACTTGTTTCTCACCTAGCCCCCTTTAAAAAAGAAAGGAGGCAATATGACAAGAAAAAATATAAAGAGAGTACGGCCTTCTTTCCACTGCTGTAATCAGCATTGACGCTATTGGTATCCCGAGAGACTATAATCTTTCTAGAACATCAGCAAAGTTGTGTGGGTAGGATTGAGATTAAATTTGAAAATGGACAAATTTTAAAAACATCAGGATTATGAAATTACTATTAGTATGTTTCATCCTTTTCAGTTTAAGTGGATGCAAAAAAGAAGATAATTCTGTAACTATAGAAGATACTCATGATTCATCACAATTGTTATTGCTCAAAATTGATTATTCTACATCACAGTTCGAGGGTGGTGCACTTTATGGTTTTGATGTTAATCCTGCTGACACAATACCTATTGAAATAGAATATATAGAGCCAGTGGATTTTGGTTACATTAAATTAACACACAAACCAGATTTGAAGGTTATTTTCGAAGGAGAAATTATATGGCGTGGAGTTGGAGAAATTCAAATTCCCGAAAAATTTTCAGATCCGGAGGGATTTCCAAAGGCCAACTATGAAATAGAAGCACCTTCTCTGGAAAATTATGAATACTTCTTTTTGAAAAAGCCTTTAAGCGGTACATTTTTTGACGAATCAGGAGTAAAAATAAAACTTGAGGAATATTTTGATAAAATATGGGGAGAGTTAGCTGATTTAAAAGTTATTCACGAGTTTATGGATGATAATGCTTCAATGGGAATATTTTTATACCCGGCATCGGCATTGACTGTGGATTTTGCGAAATGGTTACTTGTTTTCTATAAATAGAAGCCACCATCCGATTTGTAATACCCGAGCGCCCTGTCGAGGGCAATCGAAATGCAGTGGAGCGCAGACATAATATCATTATAGCTGACAAACATAATCTTTTTCAGGTAAGGCAAGGCCGGGAAATTACTTTAACATAAAATCTGCACCGTTATCGGGTTGCCGTTCGCGAGGTCTCAGCGCCGGCTGCGACCTGATTTTACCGGGTTGTGCTTCGACGGGCCCAGAGTCAGCCGCGATAACTGATTTTATGCCTTCCATGCCTTCCATGCCTTCCATGCCTTCCATGCCTTCCATGCCTGGCCGTAATTTTCCTTTGTTTGTCCTTTAATGGATTGCATTATGTTAATATAGCTTTGGTTTAAATTCTGTCTTCCCCTCGGCAGGGACGGCTGTCAGATCGCTTTACAAGCTCTGCGGGAGGGGGTCTAATCCTATTAACTCCAGACCTTGGTCGTGCTGGTTGGCGGGTGAGGTGAGGGGAAAAGCAGAATTTATCAGGTTATATTATATGGGAGGAAAAAAGTTTTACTTCGTTGTCCGGATCCTGCATTTCGAACACTCTTTTTTTAAGGCGAAGCGAGCAAAATGGGTGTTTATTAAATAATGCCATAACCAACAATAATATATTATTCAACCAATTTATTTTATCTTTGAATTACGATATACAATACCTTTAATGGACGACAAAGTAAATTACTGGAAGGATCTTTCGGATTATGATCTTGAAACAGCAGCAGCAATGCTGAACAGTAAAAGATTTTTATATGTGGGATTTATGTGCCATCAGACTATTGAGAAGATTTTTAAAGCTTATTATTCAAAATTGACATCGGAAGTTGCACCATTTTCCCACAGTTTATCCTATATAGCCAGAAAGGGTCAATTTTACGATATTTTTTCAGAGGAACAGCAAGATTTTATAGACCAGTTAGAACCTCTGAATATCGAAGCGAGGTACCCCTCGCACAAGGAGAGACTTTTAAAGAGCCTGACAAATGAAAAATGTAAAGAGCTAATTGAAAAGACCCAACAATTGCAGCAATGGATAAAATCGAAGCTATAGAGAAGGTCAAAAAGTACAAACTTTTACTTAAAGATCATTTTCAGCTTGATAATGTGTACCTTTTTGGTTCTTATGCCAAAAACACCAACAAGGAAGATAGTGATATTGATGTTGCCATCGTTGTTAGCAATATTTCGGAAGACTTTTTTGCAGTCAATCCACTTCTGTGGAAAATAAGGAGACAAGTTGACGATAGAATTGAACCT
>SLOS01000426.1 GCA_007132365.1 Bacteroidales bacterium
AGTCAAATCCTTCGGCAAGTTCTTCGATCCTTGTCCTGTTCCATGAGTAGACAAAATTAAGGTTAACCCTCCAGTCATTGGTCCTTACGGGTGTACCTCCTGCCAGTAATTCATATCCCCTGCTTGAGATCAAACCTGCGTTGATCTGCCTTCCTGTCCATCCGGAAGAAGGGGGAAGTCCGATGCTGAGAATCTGATTCTCATTTTCAGCATAGTAATATGTACCTTCCAGTATTAACCTGTTCTGAAACAAGGCAAGGTCAGCTCCGACTTCCCATGATGTCTGTATCTCAGGTTTAAGGTCGGGAAGCAGCAATGTACCTGAAGTTGTAAGGCGCGTTTCGCCACCCCATGGTGTCTGGCTTCCCATGACCGGTGTGAGACGGTAGGGATCGGTATCGTTACCAACCTGTGCTATTCCGCCGCGCAGCTTGAAAAGAGAAACATTTGGCCCCATATCGATAATATTATTGGCCAGTACACTTAACGAAGCCGAGGGATAGAAATATGACCGGTTTTCTGCAGGAAGGGTACTTGACCAGTCATTCCTGGCTGTCAGATCAAGGTAAACAGCATCGGCATATCCCAGGGATAGTAAACCATAAACGCTGTAGATACCCCTCTGCGACCAGTTTGAACTGTAAGCAAGGTTATCGGGGGAGACATTTGATATTGAATAGATACCTGGCACTGTCAGCCCGCCGCCCCTGTTTCTGGTTGCAGTAACAGTATTTTCAAAACGGTTGTACATGTAGTTACCACCGGCATTTGCAGCAATACTGAACTGATCAATATTTGTGTTATATGATAGCAGGAAATCGGCATTTTGCTCAATTCTGTAAATATCAACTATACCATAGAGACCATTGGGATCACGTTGATAGCTCAGGGCGCCTTTTGTCTCACGTTTTTCATTGTAATGATCATGAGCATAACGCCCCATAAGCATCAAACCATCAAGGAGCTGCCATTCAAATTGTGCAAAACCTGATATGCGGTCTCTTCTGAAAGCGTTGTTGATTTCATAAGCAAGGAACCAGGGATTATCCTGCATGGATCCCATGGAGGTAGTGCCATCAGGGTTTATCTGAAGGTTATAGGGGCCTCTTTGCTGAAGGCCTTCCTGACCGGGCATCCAGTAATCCCTCAGATCCATAATATCCATGGAAGGGTTAACCCTCCTGTAAAGGACCTCCATCGGATTTGTTCCCCTGTTGCCTGAAGGACGGTTATTGGCACCCTGATTGGCATAATTAATACTGGTATTAATTGTGAAGTTGTTGAAAGCTTCTATAGAGGAATTAAGCCTGATTGTATTCCTGTTGAGATCACTGTTGGGAATATTGCCAACATGCTGCATATTATCATATGATAACCTGAAATTAAGGCCGTCGATGGCATTTGATACGGAGAATCCGTTGGTGGTGGTCCATGCGTTCCGGAAAAAATTATCCCAGTTGTCCGGATGCGATACAAGTTCTCTTGGCACAAGCTCACCCTCTTCATTATAATAAGGAAATACATATCCCATCATCCCTGCGTCCAGCTCGGGCCCGCACCAGTAAGAATCCTGCGCAGGGACATCAAAATAGGGCAGGCCTGTAGTGGGCCGTCTGTCCTGTGTGAAGGGCCGGCGGCCATTGGCGAGGACGTTGTGCATGTCGAGGTACTGATATGGAGCTTCCATAACAGTGCTTGAATTTACCTCTACCCTCAGCGCGTCAACGGCCCTGCCTGTTTTTGTGGTTATAAGCACAACGCCGTTACCTGCACGTGACCCGTAAAGCGCTGCAGCGCTGGGCCCTTTCAGAACGGTAATGCTCTCGATGTCCTGGGGATTAAGGTCTGCAATGCCACTGCCATAGTCTACCTCATTACGGTCGCCGATTTGCGAAACGTTTGCAAGGGTGCTGCTGAAAGGAACTCCGTCAACAACATAAAGTGGCTGGTTGTCATTTGTCAGCGATGAGGCACCCCTTATGATCATGCTTACAGATGATCCGGGGCCACCGGTTGAAGCAATCTGAACACCTGAAACCCTTCCGGAAAGTGAGTTCATGAAGTTTTCATGTGCAACTCTCTGAACATCTTCCCCTCCTACTTCGGTAACACTGTAGCCAAGAGCCTTTCGCTCCCTGCTGATGCCAAGGGCGGTTACCACCACCTCTTCAACACCTATTGCCTCAGGAACCATGGTTACATTGATTACTGACCGGCCCTGTACTGTGATTTCCTGTCTCTGCATTCCAACGAATGTAAAAACAAGCACGGACTGATCATCGGGAACGGAGATGGAATAGCGGCCTTCCGCATTTGTAACCGTTCCCTGTGTCGTTCCTAGAATTACAATGGATACCCCGGGCAAGGCTTCGCCCTGGTCATCCGTAACAGTTCCACTTACCTGCAACTGGGCATGTAAATTAACTGTAAAGAAAATAAACACTACTGATAGCAGTGTTTTTAAAACGCTGTTTTTCATGGGATTAGATTTAAGGTTTGAGATTAGATTTAAGAATTGTTAACTGTTGGTAATACCAACTTTAGGAATTGTTTCCGGCAATAAGATCTGGCCGGCAAATTTATCGTCTATATTTTCAATGCTATATAAAACTCTTATTCCGGGTAATTTATTAATATAGTAGTTCCATGAGGTAAATGTATTAATTACCGGAACAGGAAACTTACCTTTTTTTTCCTTTTTAAGCTTTATCGCCTTTAACTTTTTCAATTTTCTGATATGAAATATTTGTCCAAGTTTTTTTAGCCGTTAATAAATTTTAAAAGTTGTGGTAAATTTTTTTAAAACCGGGTTTTAAATTTTCAAACTCTAATTATTTTATTTTCAATTTGGGTATTGCGACTGAATTTATACCCTATGGTCTGCGATAAAACGCAGATGATTGATAACTTCTACTTTTAAAGAACTCATTTAAAAAATAAGTAGAACCTAGAGTGTAAAGATTATTTAAAAAAATGAAAAATCCAAATTTCCAGTTAAAATACTACATAATACAGAACCAATCTCAAAAATCCAGATGATATAAATTCCAAGATATATTCAAGCGAAAAATATTGGTTTATCATGCAGATCAATATAAATAATAAGATAATTTAATTAGGGGAAAGGCCGGGTAAAGCGTCATAAATACAGAATTAATGGTTTAGGCAGGTTTAGGGATTTTAAGGTTTAGTGAAAAACCCCTGTATTAGAAAGGTTTTGGTAGTTCCTTTTTAATTACAGGGGTTTATTTATTATATTGCATGGAAAAATATGTTTACAATCTTCCATTCAGGTCATATCTGATCTGTAAAACATAAAATTTATATTATGCAAATGAATCCCAATGATACTAAAGTCTCACAAAAAAAAGACATATAAAAAAGTAAAAAAAAAAATTTCAGGAAGCTGTTTTCAATACTGTTGCCATATGGTTGATTATATATATTGTTTTGATAAGTATCATCAATTATTACAACTGATTGAAAATCTTGCTCAGGAAAATGTATACAATAGCTTGCATGATGGTTGTTTTTTCTGGATTGCCCAACCTTAAGGAGAACAACATCCTGCTATCGAATCAACAGATTTTGGGAAAACCAGCATAACTGTCAACTAATCACTTAAAAAGGAGGTTGTCATGGTAAAAAAAGAAAACAGGGCTTCTTTTACAGGTCATAGTTCAGGTTGTTCATGTTGCAGCGGTAGTAAAATCCGGTTATCAGGTGGCGTGACGCGCCGGGAGTTTCTGCAGGTTACGGGAACGTCTGCTCTTGGAGCGGTTGTTTTACCGGGCCTTTCGTGGTCGGTGCTTGCTTCGGTTGAGCTCCGGGAGAGATTTGAGATAAAACGCAGACCGCTTGTGGTGAAACCGATCCTGACCCATGAGGTACCCGAGCAACGGGAACAGACTTCATGGAGAAACTGGGGAGGACTGGAGACTGAAGGGGATGCGGATCGTGAAGTGGTGCGGATCCGTGGCGAGCTTCATGCCCTTAAGGCCGCCGCAGATTTTCCTGTTGATTTCCTTCCGGTGGAAAAGGTAAGGGCAGCAGGGGACATTGATAATATCGGGGGATTGGAAGAGGCTGATCTTTATCTGGTATACGCCGCCGGTGGCAGTAGCGGCATTTTTGATGCCCTGCTGGGGAAGGGCAGGGATATGATGTTTTTCTGCCGGCATAAATCAGGTCCCGTCTACCTCTGGTACGAGATAATCAGTCCCCGCTACCTGAGGCGGCACACCGATAAGCATGCAATACCCGGTCTTGATTTTAATGACGTGGTAATCGACAGCCAGGATGAGATACTGTGGAGGCTGAGGGCGCTGTGCGGGCTGAAAAATACACTCAATACCGACATTATTGCCGTGGGTGGGGCGGGAGCATGGTCACAACCTGCCGATGTTGTACAAAAGCATGTGAAGGATAAATACAAATTCAATATACGGGCTTTTTCATACGATGATCTGGGTAAGCTGACAGCTGAAGCGATGGATGACAGGCAGGCGGTTGAAAGGGCCAGGAGCAGGGCTGATGCCTACCTGAAAGACAGCGGAGTGAGCCTGGAGACGAAACGGGAGTTTGTCGACAATTGCTTTCTGCTTGAGGATGTGATGAAGCGGATAATGGAGAAATATGATTGCCGGGCAATTACCATCAACCATTGCATGGGCACGATAATGCCAGTGTCGGGGACTGCAGCATGTTTGACTCTCGGACTGCTCAATGATGCCGGCTACCTGGCTTTCTGTGAATCCGATTTTGTTGTTGTACCTGCGGGAATATTGATGGCGAATATTTCCGGGAAACCGGTATTTTTCTGCAATCCCACCTATCCGCATGACGGAATCAAAACCATTTCACACTGCACTGCGCCAAGGAGAATGGACGGGAAAAACCTTGAGCCGGCAAGAATACTTACCCACTTTGAATCTGATTTCGGTGCAGCTCCCAAGGTGGAAATGAAGGTGGGGCAAGAGATTACGAATATCATCCCCGATTTTTCGTTTCAAAGGTATATCGGACTGCCCGGCAGGATAGTGGAGAACCCCTTTATGCCCATCTGCCGCACGCAGGTTAATATCAGCTATGGATGCGACGACCTGCTCCTGGCTGAAAAGATGCCGGGCTTTCACTGGATTACCGTGTATGGCGACTATCTCAGGGAGAGCGGGTATGCTTTGAAGAAGTTAGGGATTGAACAGGAAAATCTGGGTTAAAATGAATAAAACATCAGTACCAATCGGATTATTTTGAAATATTTAATAAGATGTCCATAGGTTTCTCATTTTTTATAAAATCAAATTTAAAAACCAATTTCAATGAATCAAAAAACTAAATCAAAAACCAGGCGCGAGTTTATTGGTGATGCAGCAGCTCTCGGATTAGTTGGTGCTGTCGGCGCCGGATATTTTCTTTCATCCTGCTCTTCAGGCAGGTCAAAGCACCCTGCCCCGGTGTTTTATGACAGGGCTCCTGATGGCCCCCTGCTCAAAGCCGGGCTTATAGGCTGTGGGGGGCGCGGCACCGGTGCAGCTTTTAATTTTCTGAATTCCGGCCCGAATCTTCAGATAACTGCTCTTGGTGATGTTTTCCAGCACCGGATCGATAATTGCCGGAAATCATTAAAGGAACGTGCCGGGGTTGAGGTTCCTGAAGAGAACTGTTTTGTCGGGTTTGATGCATACAAGAAGGTCATTGAATCTGATGTTGATGTGATCCTGCATGTTACCCCCCAGCATTTCCGCCCACAGCATTTTGAGGCAGCAGTGCAGGCACGAAAACACATTTTCATTGAAAAGCCGGGTGGCGTCGATCCTGTTGGGGTTCGTACGGTGATGGCTGCGGGCAGAATGGCTGAGTCGGCAGGGCTGGTGGTAGTTGCAGGAACAAACTTCAGGCACCAGCGTGATTATCTGACGACTCACAGCATGGTGCAGAACGGTGCAATTGGTGATCTTGTATCAGCCAATGCCTGGGATATAAGGGGAAAGATATGGCATGTCAACAGGCAGCCGGGCTGGAGTGATATGGAAGCGATGCTGAGGGACTGGATGAACTGGAACTGGCTCTCGGGTGGGGACAATGTTGATATAGCCGTGCACCAGATAGATATGGTAAGCCTTTACTTCGGCAAGCACCCGGTCAGCGCGCTTGGTTTTGGGGGCAGGCACAGGCGGCCCACAGGAAATATTTATGATTTTTACAGCGTTGAATATGAGTTTGATGACGGAAGGATATTTAATTGCAAGACAAGGTGTATTGACGGCTGTGATAATAAACACGGATTCATGATTTTCGGGACCAAAGGTTATACCAACTGCCAGAACAGGATATGGGACAATGACGGCAACCTTATCTGGGAATATGAATACCCGCTGGATGATGAGGGGAGGCCTGCAAACCGTGTTGCTATTTCTTCCTATGATGAGGAGCATATAAATTTTGTGACGGCCATACGCACCAATACACCGCTCAACCAGACACATGACCTCGCCGCAGCAACGATGTGCGGTGTTATGGGCCGGGAGTCCGCCATAACCGGGCGTGTAGTGACCTGGGATGATATGATGGCATCAAACCTGAGGCTCGGACCTGCTGAATATGCTATGGGTCCGGTGACCGGGGTGGATACTTCCCTGCCTGTTCCGGGAACAGCTCCTGATATAGAAAGGATGCGCGGAGTCTATTGATATGCTGCAATAAACCGGATAAGCTGAATAATTTATTTTCACTTTGAATAGTTATATATTCTGTTAACATAAACAAAAAACCTTATTATGCATTTAAACG